>CAZBVD010000015.1:0-18492 GCA_964495235.1 uncultured Dysgonomonadaceae bacterium
GATTACAAATTTAGAAAAAGAATGATAATTGTGCTACTTTTACACTGAAAATAATTTGAAAAAAATGATAAATAACTATTTCATAGAGAAAATCAAGGAGAATTTCCCTTTTTCTCTCACAAATGACCAACAAACAGCAATTAATAAAATTGTAGATTTTATTTTTAATCCAAAATCAGAGGCAGTTTTCCTATTAAAGGGTTATGCCGGTACAGGTAAATCTACTTTAATTGGCACTTTGGTAAAGACAATGGCACAGTTTGAGCAAAAAACTGTTTTATTGGCTCCCACCGGACGTGCTGCAAAAGTTTTCTCGTTACATTCAGACGAGTCTGCATATACTATCCACAAAAGAATATATCGACAAAAAGGTATGGGTGATGAAGGAACTTCTTTTTCATTAATGGAGAACCTACACATAAATACTTTGTTTATAGTAGATGAGGCATCAATGATAAGTAATGAGTCAAACGACAGTTCTTTTTTTGGCACTGGTCGGCTTCTCGACGATTTAATAGAATATGTTTATTCAGGACAAAACTGCAAGTTGCTTTTCTTAGGTGATACAGCTCAGTTGCCCCCCGTGAAACAAGACATAAGTCCTGCAATGGATGCCTATGTTTTGCAAACATTTGGACTAGATGTTATTGAGAGCACCCTCAAAGAAATTGTGCGTCAAGCGCAAGAGTCTGGTATTTTGTACAACGCAACTTTGCTGCGTAATGCATTAAGTGAAGGCACTACGGGGCTATACCCACAATTGGTGCTAAATAATTTCACAGATGTGGAGAGAATATCGGGCAACGATCTTATTGAGGAGATATCCAGTTGCTATTCACGCGATGGAGTTGAAGAAACTATTGTGATATCGCGTGCCAATAAAAGTGTAAATATTTTCAACAACGGCATTAGAAATAGCGTGCTGTATAGAGAAGAAGAGTTATCAAACGGAGATTTGCTGATGGTAACTAAGAATAATTATTTTTGGTTGAAAGAAGAAGCAAAAGTAGACTTTATAGCCAACGGAGAGTTTGTAGAGGTTATGCGCATTCGTTCGCAAAGAGAATTGTATGGCATGAGGTTTTGCGATGTAATATTGTATCACAAGAATTATGACATTGAGTTTGATGCCATAATTAATTTAGACTCTTTGCATTCTGAAAGGGCTAGCGATGCTTATACACAAAGCAATATGCTGTACAATACACTCATGGAAGAGTATAGTCACATAGGCTCTAAACGCGATAGGTATAAACAGATAAAAAACAATCCATACTTCAATGCCTTGCAAGTAAAGTATGGATATGCTGTTACATGTCATAAAGCACAAGGGGGTGAGTGGAAAAATGTATTTATAGATTTGAGTTATATAAACCCTGATCATTTAGGCGATAATTTTTATCGATGGCTCTACACATCTATTACACGAAGCACACAAATGTTATATCTTGTGAATTTGGCTGACGACTTTGTTGCTAGTTCCAACTAATTATTAAATTTGTATTGTTTAAGTCATGATAATCAATATATATTTGATTAAAAAATAATTTGAGAATAGTCAATGAAGCATAGATATATAGAGTCGCTACAAAGCGAGATACAATTACTAGCGTCAAGAGTCGAAAATCTGAAGGAGAATAAAAAAGCATCTTTTTCTTTTTTGAAAGAATCTTTTAAGCATACACAAGAAATTGCGCGTTTGTTACACGAGTTAGAGTTTGTGCAGATAGAGGAGATGAAAGAGCGGATGGAAAACCTAGTTCAATTCTTGTCAGATGCAGAAAGCTATAAGAATGAACCCAGTCAAGTACCTATAGTAGCAGTTTTTGAACCAGATAAAACAGAAGTCAACTCTTATAGAGAAGAGCAGATAGTGTCTGAAGTTGATGATGTAGCCAAAGAAACTGAATCAAAAGAGGTGGTTTTAGCAAAAACAAAACAAGAGGATTCGCTTGTGGTAGATGCTGAGGATGAAGAAAAGACACTCTTTCCTGACAGCTCAACAGTTGAAGTACCAGAAGTACCAGTAAAAGAAATTGTATCTAGTCCTTCATTGCCAAACAATCAGAGTAATACAGTTTTGAGCAATCTTGCACCTAAAGGTAAATCTTTAAACGATGTGCAGCCTGTAAATCAAACTATTCAAGATGTTAAGCGCAGTATTAGCTTAAACGACCGTTTTTTGTTTCAACGTGAGCTTTTTGATAACAATAGAGATGCAATGAATGCCATGTTAACAAAATTACAATCATTTTCATCGTTAGATCTTGCTGAAAGCTATTTAGAGAGAAATACTGATTGGGATTTCAATGATGAAACGGTTGATAAGTTTTTGCAAATGTTGAAAGATAGTTTTAAATGATTCAAGACGAAATAGATAGTTACGGAGATAGTTACGGAATACTTCACGTAGTGCCCACACCAATAGGCAACTTAGAGGATATAACGTACAGAGCAATAAAAGTTTTAAAAGAAGCTGATTTAATTTTGGCAGAAGACACTCGTACCAGTGGCTTTCTTTTAAAGCATTACGATATAACAACCAAAATGATGTCTCATCATAAATTTAATGAGCACAAGAGTTGCCAACAGATTGTAGAGCGCATTCAGTCAGGAGCTAATATTGCTCTTATTTCTGATGCTGGCACGCCCGCTATTTCCGATCCAGGATTCTTAATTGTGCGTGCTTGTGTAGAAGCAGGCATACGCATAGAATGTTTGCCTGGTGCTACAGCCTTTGTGCCAGCACTAGTAATGTCGGGCTTGCCCAATGATAGGTTTTGCTTCGAAGGCTTTCTCCCCCCTAAGAAAGGACGCCAAACAAGATTGAAGGAGCTTGAGAGCGAGCAGCGCACAATGGTCTTTTACGAGTCGCCTTACCGTGTGCTGAAAACGCTAACACAGTTTGTCCAGTGTTTTGGACCAGATAGATTGGCAACTACATCGCGCGAAATATCAAAAATATACGAAGAAACAAAACGCGGTACATTGTCGCAATTAGTAGAACACTTTACCAAAACAGACCCACGGGGCGAGTTTGTTATTGTTGTAAATGGAAAAGAATTGAAGAAAGAAAGCAGAAAGTCTGATTAATTTTAAACTAAAGTATAGTTATTCCGTTTTAATTAAAAATGCATAGATATGAAGAAATTATTATTATTATTATTTATTAGTGCTGGAGTATTGTTCTCATGTACCAACGTGAAAGAGTCGAGTGAGTACAAGCAATTGCAAAATGAGCGCGATTCACTGCTAATGCAAGCCGCATCAGCTAATTCCGATATTGAAGAGATGATGTCTGTAATAGATGATGTGGAAGAGAATTTTAATCAAATTCGAGAAGCTGAAAAATACTTAGCTGTGCAGTCTGCCGACCAAGGAGAGATGAGCGCCAATACAAAAAAGCGTATCAGCGATAACTTTAAAATGGTTAACGACATTCTGCAAAAAAACAAAGCACAATTAGCAGAGCTAAACAAAAGGTATTCATCTAGCACAGGACAAACTGCTGCTCTTAGAAATACTATTGAAAGACTAAACAGAGAAATGGAAGAGAGGGCATCCAGAATCAATGATTTGCAAACAGAGTTGTCGCGTAGAGACGAAACTATTGCTATGCTTTCTACCAATGTAACAGAGCTTTCAGGCCACATAGAAGAGCAGTCTGTAACCATACGCGAGCAGGAGAGGACGCTTAATACTGCCAACTTTGTGTTTGGTACTATGAGTGAACTTAAAGCTCAGAAAATACTTTCAGGTGGTTTCCTTAGAACAACTAAAGTACTGGAAGACTCTTTCAATCAAGACTATTTTATACAAATTGATATTAGAGAAACAACCAGAATACCTCTTTATGACAAAGACGCTAAAGTATGGTCAAATCACCCCGAAGGAACTTATGAGTTTGAAAAAGGGAGCGATGGCAATCTTACTTTTGTAATAACAGATACACAACGTTTTTGGAGTTTAACTAAGTACTTAGTTATTGAAGTAAAATAAAACATTCTACTTCAAAAAGGTGTAGTTCTTTAGCAAAAGCGAGCTACTTATAAATCAGATTAAAAAGAAGACCGATGAGTATTTTCTAATAGCTCATCGGTCTTCTTTATAACATTGTAACATTTTTATTTTTTTTATGCAGCAATACAAACATCTTTTTATAGACCTAGACGATACCTTGTGGGATATTCACACCAATAGCAAAGAGTGCTTAGAAGAAATCTATAACGATTATGGTTACAGCAAGTATTACGAAACTTTTGACGACTATTATAATGTTTATATGCCAAGCAATCATCATCTTTGGGGATTGTACAGAGATGGCAAAATTGATAAGGATGAATTGATAGTAGAGCGGTTTTTAGTGCCAGTGCGTGAGTTCGGAATAGATGATCCTGTTTATGCTAAAAAGCTAAGCGACGATTTTTTGGAGCGAACCACTCTTAAAACTAAACTGGTAGATGGTGCAATGGATTTGCTCAATTATTTAAAGCCAAAGTACCACATGCATATTCTCTCTAATGGTTTTAGAGAGGTGCAATACAAAAAAATAGAGAACTCGGGGTTGAAACCTTATTTTGATAAGATAATTTTATCCGACGAAATAGGTGTTAATAAACCACATACCGAGTTTTTTATGCATGCATTAAATAAAACAAAAGCTAATCGTTCTCATACATTAATGATAGGAGACAGCTGGGATGCCGATATAGTGGGTGCTTACAATAGCAATATCCATCAATTGTGGCTCAATCCAGAAGAGCATCGCCCAACTATTTTCACACCTACCTATAGTGTAAAAACATTGAGCGAAATTAAAGATATATTGTAGTTTTAGCAGTAAACCTGTACAAACATGATAAATATTGTCTGTACGGGTCACTCTAATATTATAATTGTAGTTTTTTTTAATGGTAAATGGTAAGTTGTTAATTGTTGAGCTTCCCTAAATAGGGTTGACCGTTTTCAACATTTGTTTTTAAGTTTATAAACGGTCAACCTATATCAGGGAATGACATTGATAAACTGAATGTGTTGTAATACATCTATCAACATCATTGTATTATTGTTTGTCACGGGCCGACATATGGGTACGACCCCTACAAATGGTTTCTAGTGGATTAGAAAGTCGTACACGAAGGTCCGCCACAAATGTCAATAAGTTAAGCAATTTCACAATGTATTTCTGCTCTTTCTCACCAATATCACTTTTGTTTTTTGCATCTCAAGCTTGTAAGGCTGGCATAAATTTGTAGAACACTCTATCTTCATTATTACTAAATATTGTATCTTTGGATATAAACTGTTGCAACTTTAAAATCTGAGTAATATGGTACGATCATTATCCAAATTATACAATCATATAATATTTCGCGTAAAACATATAAAGTATTTATCAGTGTCTATTATATGAATAAAGACATTGCATGCAATGTCTTTATTGGTTTTGAGTCTCATATTTCAAAAATAATAATTCTTTTTGGCTTATGTCTTTTTAAAACCTTTAATTAATAAGAAATCTTAAATAGACTAGCGAATACAAACATGGGGACTACAGTGTTGAAATATAAGGCATTAATCATTAACTGTTATTTTATCATAATTGCTCAAAATTGTGCTCAACGATGCCGAAATCTCATTTTTTAAATGATGAATGTTCTCTGGGTATCCTGTTTCTTTGAGCGATGTTACAAACTCGTGATGCTTGCGCCCTTTCCTATAGTCGGGTTCATTGTTTGGGTGTTTCAGATATTTCTGAAAAGTAGTTGATGGCTCATTAAAGTTGAGCACAGCATGATAAAATAGATACCCCTTGCCACGATACATTGACGACCCTAAAATCTTCAACTCTCCAGTTGCTATGTCAGATATACCTCGCGTAGCAAACTTCACAGCGTGATCTTTTGCAATAGCACCAATAATATGATCGTTGAACTTGTTGAATACATCTTTTGGTTTCATTACACTCTCATCGGTAATTACAGCCGATATGATAAGATTGTTGGGTGTCAACATTACTGTTTGCCCTCCTGTTCTTCTTTTTAGTACTGTTATGTTGTCGCTCAATGTAGACTCTTCAATCACAGCGTCTTTTGCATTATTTGATGCACCTAACACAATGTATGATTTGTTGGGTATCCAAAGCAAAAAACTGTTTGTGCTTTCATTCATTAGCTGGATATCCGGAAGATTGTATTCTGAAACTGTCACCATATTTATTATAAAATTATTGCCTTATTATTTCTTATGTTGGTTTTTTTTATTGAATTAAAAAGGTCAAATACAATAACACTTTGCTGTACTTGACCTTTCCTTAGAAATAAAAGAATGTTTACTTGTTATTTACTTTATCAAAAGCATCAAAACCCACTTCGAAATAAATTTCAGAAATAGTGGGGTGGGCATGTATGGTGTTGGCTACATCATATACTGTACCCTCCATTTTTAGATATGCTCCAGCTTCTGAAATCATATCGGAGGCATGTTTACCAACAATTTGTACGCCTAAAACTTGTCCGCTTTTTTTGTCAGAGAGCATGCGTATAAAACCCTCGCTACTACCATCTATCAATGCTTTAGCATTTGCCGACATTGGGAATTTATTTATTTTATATTCGTATCCTTCTTCTTTTATACTCTCCTCTGTCATACCTATTTGCGATACTTCGGGGCTAGTGTACATATTGATGGGATACTTTGAATAATCAAAGCTAGTTTTAACGCCTTTTATCTTGTTTACAACATGAATGCCTTGTGCCGAAGCCAAGTGTGCAACAAAACTTTTACCACTAGCATCGCCAATTGCATACACACCAGGGATATTTGTTTTAAAATCCTTGTCGGTTTTAATAAATCCGCGTTCTGTAAGTTCTAGAGGGGTTTCGCTTTCGGGTATAACTGCTTTTCTTGAATTGCAATTTACTAGCAAATCGCATTTAATTTTTTTATCACCCACAATTACGTTTCCTTCCAAATATTTTGAGGGGTAGCTATCGGTAATTAAATCTATACCATTTGAAGCTATGTGCTTGGTAATGTAGTTGATAAGAAATTGGTCAATTCCGTGCAAAAAGTAGTTGCTATTAGCAATAAGCGTTACTTTTTTTCCAATTAGTTTAAAAAACTGTGCCATTTCCACTGCAGAAACGTGGTTTCCGGTTACTACAATGTTTTCGGGGATATCATCAATCTCAAAAAACTTTTGCATCTCCACACTTGGTGCATCATCTAGTTTAGCGTCTAGCTTCAAAGGTTTAGAGCCTGTAGCTACAATAATGTTATCGGCAAGTAGTTTTTTGCCATCAACATACACGCTTCTGTCAGCACCAATAGTTGCAGTGCCATTAATCACCTCTACACCATTTTTATTGAGATGAAAATTTACTCCTGCTTTTAGTTTTTCTGAAATCTTTTTTGCTCTTCCTTTGGCTGTGTTCCAATTGAAGGATATTTTTTTCATATCAATTCCTTCAATTCCGTAACCAGCAAGTATTTTAGTATCGTCAAAAAGCTTTGCGCTTTGCAATATTGTCTTTGAGGGTATACAACCCCAATTAAGACACATTCCGCCAATGTGCTGTTTTTCTACAATCGCAGTCTTTAGGCCTAACTGACCCGCTCTTATTGCTGCTACATATCCAGCAGGTCCGGCGCCTATTATTATCAGATCGTATTCCATATTATTATATTTATTGTGAGTTCATTAATTATTATAAATGCTAAAGTTGCCAAAATCCACCCCTTATTGCTTGTTTTACAAGTGATAGGTTGTTTTTGTGTGTTTTATTCCATCAATAAAGCTACAGGGTCGGCAAGATATGACATAACTTTATTTATAAAGCGCGAAGCCTCGCCTCCATCAACAATTCTGTGATCTACAGACAGTGAAAGGGCTAGTATGCTACCAGGAACTATTTCATTGTCTTTTACAACCGGTTTCTTTACAATACGTCCCACACCCAATATACCTGCTTCGGGATAATTGATAACTGGAGTTGCAAAAATACCTCCTATAGACCCATAATTGGTAATGGTGAAGGTGCCACCCTTCATTTCGTCCATAGTAAGTTTGCGGCTGTTTGCCTTGTCGGCCAACTCAGTTATTTGCTGTGCTATCTCCATAATGCTTAGTTTGTCGGCATCTTTTATAACTGGCACAACCAGTCCTTGCGCAGTATCCACAGCAATTCCAATATTGTATCTGTTGTTGTAAATCATTCTATCGTTCTCTAAATCCATTTGAGAGTTGATAGTTCGGTGATGTTTTAGTGCATGAACCACAGCTTTTACAATAAAAGGCAAATAAGTCAATTTCACCTCTTTCTGAGCAAATGCATCTTTATATTTGCTTCTCACATTTATAAGCTCAGACACTTCCACCTCTTCAAACACAGACATATGAGCTGCACTGTGCTTAGAGTTTATCATGTTTTTAGAAATAGCTTTTCTAATCTGCGATAGTGGTTCATAAGTTACATCGTCGCCCTTTTCAACTGTCTTTTTCTGTGAAGCGCCTTTCTTAGTTGGCTTAAAGTTTTCTATATCCTCTTTCATCACCCTTCCAGATGGTCCAGAACCTTTTACCTCATTAATGTCTATGCCTTTATCTTTAGCCATGGCTCTAGCTACTGGCGTAGCCATTGCTTTTTTGGCTGGTTTATCCTCTTTTTCGGCTTTCTTGTCAGACCCCTCGTCGCTGGCTGCCATTACAGCACCTTTGCCAGCAGTTTCCATGGTACCCACAACAGCTGCTGCTTCTTCCTCTTCTTCTTCCACATCTGGCGCAAACTCATCTTCCACTTTCCTTTTAGCTTCTTTTTGAGCCTCTTCGCCATGCACACCCTCAATTTCTATCTCCACCAAAGGCTCTCCTACAATTGCAACGTCGCCCACCTCGCCAAACAAAGCAACAATAGTACCATCTCTTGGCGATGGAATATCGGCCACTACTTTATCGGTTTCCATTTGCACAAGATTGTCTCCTGTTTTCACTTCTTGGCCTTTTTTTACGTACCATTCAAGAATGACACCTTCTTCTAGGCCCTCCCCTATATCGGGGAAATTAAATATATATCTCATTTGTTTTTAGATTTAGAATTTAACTGTTCTCTCTACTTCATAAAAGATTCTCTCGGGCGATATCATATAATAACCCTCGCCTTGCGCTAATGGTACAATTGTGTCAAAACCCATTACTCTTTTTGGGGGAGCTTCAAGATGCAGAAATGCACCTTCGTTTGCAATTGCCATCAATTCTGAGCCCACACTAAACGACTCGGTTGCTTCTGCTACAATAACCAAACGTCCGGTTTTTTTAACCGATTCAATAATTGTTTCTTTATCTATTGGGTAGATAGTTCTTAGGTCTATCAACTCTACAGATATACCCGCCTCTTTGGTCATAACCATGGCTTTTTGGCATTCGCGAATCATTGCACCAAAAGCTACAACAGTAACATCTGTGCCCTCTGTAAGCACTTTTGCTTTTCCAAGCGGAATGCTAAAGTATTCATCGTTCACCTCTTGTTTAATGGCACGATAAATGCGTTTAGGCTCCATAAAAATAATAGGGTCGTCGCTTTCTATGGCTGCAATAAGCAGTCCCTTAGCATCGTGAGGTGTGGACGGAACAACAACCTTAAGCCCTGGAATGTGTGAATACAATGCCTCAGGACTTTCAGAGTGATGCTCCAATGCATTTATACCGCCTCCGTAAGGAAAGCGAATTACCATAGGAGCTTTAAATCTGCCCCGCGAGCGGTTGTGTATGCGTGATACATTTGATATTATTTGATTCATAGCAGGATAGGAGAAACCATCAAATTGCATTTCCACGACTGGGCGCAAACCCGATAGGGCCATTCCCAATGCTGTACCCACAATTGCAGACTCGGCTAGCGGAGAGTCAAAAACTCTTTCAACTCCATGTTTTACTTGCAACCCCTCGGTTACTCTAAACACACCACCTTCTACCCCCACATCTTCACCGTAAACTACAACCGATTTATCATCGGCTAGTTTTATATCTAAAGCGTTATTAATTGCTTTTACTAATGTCATTACACTCATTATCTATTCTCCTTCCAATTTAAAAACTGTTCGTATTCTTCTTTCTGTCTTTTTAGGTCTTCGGGCATATCGGTGTACATAAAGTCAAACACCTCATTCAGTGGATAAGGACCAAAGTTTTCTGCCTCTAAGAATTGTTTATCAACCTCTTTCTTATATTCGGCAATAAGCTTCTCTTCGTCTTCTTTCCAAATGCCTTTGTCGTCCATATATTTTTTTAGTCTTAATAACGGATCGGTCAATCCCCACTTTTCTTCCTCCTCTTTGGTTCTATACTTTGTGGGGTCGTCAGAAGTTGTGTGTGCACCTCTTCTATATGTAAGTGCTTCAATAAGAACAGGCCCTTTTCCAGAGCGTGCATGCTGTGCCGCTTCTTTATAGGCAAGATACATGGCAAAGAAATCGTTTCCGTCCACTTTTATACCTTTCATTCCAAAGGCAACAGACTTCACAGCCAGGTTTATAGATTTTGTTTGCTTATGTATAGGCACCGATATGGCATATTGGTTGTTTTGAACCGTAAACACCACCGGAGCATCCCACACAGTAGCAAAGTTAAGAGCTTCACTAAAATCTCCTGTAGATGTTCCGCCATCGCCAATAAACGGGAATACTACATCGTCTTTATTCTGATATTTAATAGAATAACCTATTCCTGCAGCATGCTGATATTGCGTGCCAATAGATATAGCTATGGGTAATACTTTTTTAGCATTAGCAAAGTTACTGCCTTGCTCGTTACCATTGTAATACAAGAAAATTTCTTTCATTGTTACTCCTCTGGCTAGCATCACACCCAACTCGCGGAAAGCAGGCACCAACCAGTCTTCTTCTTTCATGTTCATACCTGCTGCAATGTGTATTGCTTCCTGTCCTTGGTTGGGTGGAAACGTGTACATGCGACCTTGGCGCTGATACGAAACAGCCATTTCGTCTGCTATACGCTCAAAAAGCATATCTTTATACGCTTTCACTATGGTTTCATCGTCTAAATCGGGCATCAAGTCTTGGTTAACAACTTTACCGTCATTGTCGATAATCCTGAGCATCTTATCTTCTAATGGATTAAATTCTTTGAAAATCATTTATTGTAATGTTTTTAAGTTGAAGTTATCAAGATATTTTACTTTGTTATTCGGATTGATTCAAAATAACTCATCTGTTTTTTATAACAACGAAATAGCTATTTAGTTCTCAAATTGCAATGTGAAGATTACAATCCAATGCATATTTATAAGTTGATAATCTGCCTTAATCAATGAAATTGAAATAACATTTTGATTGTTATTGTTGTTTTATCATTGTTGTTTTACTGCTTTCTTCTAAAATTGAGTCAATGTGTAAGCAATCAGCCCTAAAATGCTTCAAATGAATAGTTGTAAACACTCTAAGTATTCTCTTGCTTGAGGGTATGTTGTTTATGTTTTTTTAATCGAAAAAAAGATTTCTTCTTATCTCTCTCTTTATTAAAGTTGATATTGTTGTTTCAAAATCAATAGAATATATAGTAAACAAAGAAACTATGAAACAAGTTTTAAAGAAACGTGTTATATTAATTGTGACTACACTTACTGCTACTTAATTTTATAGCAGAAACAGACACTATTATCAAAAGAATAAATAGTTATGGATTATAACCTTAGAAGTGCTTTTTTCTTATTTTCAATGTTTATTACTTCGTTTAGTTTTATGGCTCAAAGCAAGTGTGATAATACAGTCCAACCAATTGATACCATTGTGACCCTTCAAGAAGTAGTTGTAAACGCCTATCAAACACAGAGTAGTTTGCGCCGTATTCCGGGTAGTTTATCGGTGCTCACAGGTAGCAGCATCACAAACTGGGACGCCAACAGTATGCACACAACTTTAAACTCTCTGCCCGGAGTGCATATGCAAAGTGGCACCTATGCTACAAGCCGAATAGTTATAAGAGGAATGGGCAGCAGAACACCTTACAACACCAATAGAATAAAGTTTTATCTCAATGATATTCCCATCACCTCTTCCGACGGAGTATCAAACCCCGAAGATATAGAGCTGCAAATGATTGAGAGGTTAGAAATTATAAAAGGTCCTGCTTCTGCTTTATATGGCTCGGGGTTGGGCGGAACAATTAATATGTTTACAGCCCAGAACTTTGGCATACACACACAAACCCACATCCATTATGGAGCTTTCAATACATTAAAGGCAAATGTGCAACAAAGTATCAAAACCAATAACTTTTCATTGCAAGCTCACCTCTCTGCAGTAAATTCCGATGGATACCGCCAAAACAATCATCTTAAAAAACGCACTGCTCTTCTTGCAGGCAATGTAAATACAAAATTGATGGATGTTGAGTATTTTCTTCACACAACTTATATGAATGCAGGAATACCTAGCTCCATTGGTAAAACTCTTTTTGAAATCAACCCAAAAGCAGCTGCTCAGAATTGGAAAGAGATAGAGGGATATAAAAGATACCACAAAGGGGTGGGCGGAGTATCTCTTATCAAACAATTTAATGCAAATTGGAACAACAAGTTGATACTTTTTGGTAAATGGAACGATAGTTATGAACGGCGCCCCTTCAATAATTTAGATGATGCCTCGCTAGGGGGCGGCATTCGCAACAAACTAAGCTATCACTCCACAAAAATAGATGTGGTGATGGGCCTTGAACTCGTAACCGATGACTATAAATGGAGAATAGACAAAGATGATGTTTTGCTCAGCAAAAACAAAGAAACGCGTAATCATCTCAACCTGTTTGGTGTAGCGTATTACCAGCCTACTTCTAAACTGAATATCTCACTGGCGGCTGCTTACAATTACATTAGTTACAAACTACAAGATGAATTTAAAGAAGATGGAGATAAATCGGGCAATCGTAGTTTCCCCTCCATGTTTTCTCCGCGGATGGGCATCAATTATGCTCCGCATCATAGGGTAGCTGTTTATGCATCGGTGGGTCATGGATTTTCGCTTCCCTCACCAGAGGAGACACTGTTGCCAGAGGGCAATATCAACCCCTATATAAAACCTGAAGAGGGTATTCAGTATGAACTTGGTGCGCGCTTGTTTTTGCTTAATAAAACCATGGAGGTTGATGCAACGCTTTATTGGATAGAGCTTAATAATCTTTTAGTTACAAAACGTATTACAGAAGATATTTTCACGGGGGTTAATGCTGGTAAAACGCGTCACAAGGGTGTGGAACTAACAGTGCGAAATAAACTTTTCTCTTATCGTCTGTTTCCAGGACGTTTGTCATCCAGTCTTAGTTATACATTATCAAAAAATAGTTTTATCGATTTTACTAGCGATGACAACATCTATGATGGAAATCTTTTGCCAGGAATACCCAACTATACAGCACAGGCAAGTTTTCAGTGGAATCCAATTGCATCGTTAACTGTTGATGCGCAATTTCAGTCTGTGGGTAAACAATATTTAGATGATGCAAACACAATCTCAGAGTCGTCATATTTTTTCAGCAACCTTAAAGTATCAAATAGGTTTAAAACATTCAAAAACTCATCGTTCAACCTCTATGTTGGTGTTAATAATATTACCAACACGCACTATGCATCTATGGTAATTGTAAATGCTAAAGCTTTTGGCTCGGCAGAACCACGATATTACTATCCAGGATTGCCAAGACATGCATATGTGGGAATAAACTGGAGTTTCTAATAGCGATAGTGCTAAACAAACTGCTCTAATTTCAGATCGAAATACCAGTAATAGCATACAATTTACCTCATTGTGTTAAGGTTCTTTGATAATTGGATAGCACGATATGCATTTGGTTTTATTGAAATATCAATTTTGCACAATGCATTACTCCATTGTGATGAGAATTTATGCTTAAAGCAATCTTTTTTGAGCTATTTATGCAAGCAATAGGTTAAATGAGTGGTTGGTCTACCATTTTTGAAAGTGAAAAACCATATTATTGTATGTAAAAGTTAATAATATAAAAGAAAACACTCAAACTAATAGGCAATACAGACAATTCTTCATCACAATTAGAGTAATAGGCTTTACTTTATACAAATTATTCCATCACAATTGGAATAATAACTATCCTATTATTGGAATTGTGATGGTACAATCTTGCAGATAAATATTCTTTTATCCTAGTTTTGATTAGTTCTTACTGTTTAGTGTTTGCTTTGCAACTGTTTAGTGTTTGCTTTGCAACTGTTTGTATAATAGTGATATATAATGATGGGGATTGATGTCTTTGTAATTTGACACCTGTTTATACTACTTGTACTGAGCGATTGTAGGGAACATGAAAATTTGGGAAAGGTACATTATTATGTATAAGAAGCGCTTTATTTATACAAAATCAAGGTTTAGCTTTGTAAACATTATTGTTAATAAATGCACTACTTTATAGTGACTAATGTATATTTACAGACAATAGGTTACATTATAATAAGAGTAAAGAGTAACTATTTAATCGACAATAATTATCTTTTTAATTCCGTGAATGGGCTTGTCAAATATTTTAGTATGTTTGTTCTATAAATGTAAACAAAAAAAAGAGCTATATGGATATTGGAAAAACGAGATATTGGATTAAGTTCTATGGAGTAGCCTCAGTATTACTTCTTTGTGTTTATTACCTATTAGACTTGCAGGCATTTAAATCGTGGGGTATTTATGTGCCTTTTATGAAAAAGCTAAGCATGAGTTTGTTTCTTATTGTTTTTATTTTTTTGATAAACCATGTTGTTATAAAACTGATAAGCGACCAAGAGGATATACAAGGCGATAGGTACAACGTTGTGCGTATAATAAGATTGTTTGCAACTGCTTTTAGCTTGATTGTAGTGCTCTCTTTTTTGTTTCAAAACCTATATGCTGCAGCAGTTAGTTTTGGATTGATATCGCTGGTATTGGGTTTTGCGTTGCAAGCCCCAATAACATCTTTTATTGCTTGGGTTTACTTGGTTTTTAAGCGCACTTACTTGGTGGGCGATCGTATTCAGGTAAAGGGGATGCGAGGCGATGTGGTGTCGATAAGTTATTTAGATACTACTATTTTGGAATGCAATGGCGACTACTTGGGCAATGACAGAAGTAGTGGTAGGGTAGTTAGGTTTCCGAATAGCTTGGTGTTGAGAGAAGAGGTTATAAACTACTCAGGTCCCGATGTGCCTTTTATATGGCACGAGGTGCCTCTGCAAGTAGCCTATACAAGCGACTTGCAGTTTATAGAGGAGACGCTGCTCTTTGCTGCTACAAGAGATTTTGAGGAACAGTATCCTACACTTGCAAAGGTGGAAAATGAGCAGTGGAAACCTGCTGTGTATTTTAGGATTAATAGTTTTGCTTGGATGGAGGCTGTGGTTACTTATCCTGTTGAACCAAAAGATACTGCTGCAAGAAGAAACAGAATTCTGAAATATGCATTGCCTATGTTGAATAAGGAGCCTGAGCGGGTGAAGTTTCCGGAGGGAACCCTTCGATAAGAGTATTAATGCATTTTTGATGTATGATATCTATAATGTATATATTCATTTAGATGTGAAGATTGGCGACAGCATTGGGTCTATTCAGTTAAAAAAGCCATAAACAACTAAAGTGCTTATTTGTGGCAATAAATTTTCTTACATTTGCACTATTAATAAAAACGAACACACATTTTAAGTTTTAATACGATAAGAGTTTATATAATGATTGTATCTGTACTTATTTCGCTTTCTCTTATAGCAGGAAGTTTTCAAACTATTGACGCTAAACATTCGCTAAGCATATACTCAAACAAAGAGTTGCATATTGAGCAAACAAACCCTCCTAAATCATCAGGAAGGGTTATTGAAATACCCGATATCGATCCTATGTTCCCGGGTGGGAGCGGTGCCATGAAGAGTTTTATAGCTTCATCGCTAAACTATCCTCGCGAGGCTATTGACAACGAGATAGAGGGTTTGGTAGTGTATGATTTTGTAGTAGAGCTTGATGGAACATTGTCTAATTTTGAGATTATGCACCGTGCACATCCTCTTTTAGATGCCGAAGCATTGCGTATTATACAGTCTATGCCTCATTGGCGACCTGCAGTGTATAAAGGAAACAATGTGAGAGCTAGACAATATGTGCCTATGTATTTTAAGTTGAGTAAAAACGGAAGTGTTTCTGGAGCATCAACTGCACAAAGGCGCAAGGTAATGCCTATAGATGCAAACGAAGAGATATTTACTATTGTGGATGAAATGCCTCAGTTTGTGACTGGTGAAGAGGGTTTGGGAAGGTTTATTGGAGAGTATTTGAAATATCCTTCTCGTGCAAAAGAAGAGAATATTCAGGGACGAATATTGTGCTCGTTTATTGTGAGAAAAGATGGCACAGTGTCAAATGTAGAGGTTGTGAAAGGTTTGGATAATGAGCTTGACAATGAAGCACTGCGCATATTGAGCATGATGCCAAAATGGACTCCTGGAAAGAATGGTAATGAGAATGTGAGTGTGAAATGTATCTTGCCCATTGATTTTACGCTTGAGTAAGGGGGCAGTGGTGCTTTATAATAATGCGGGATAATTAAAATTCAGATTAATACTATCTGAAATGTGTGAAGGCAAGATTTAACCGCAAAAGGCGCAAAGAAGTCACAAATGTATATGCAATATCCCTGACATACCGATACGCAGTGAGGGATCTAACAAACCATTCTACAAGTATTCAGCTGATTCTTCAAGTGATTGCGCTCATTATCAATGATATATTCCGCAACATTGTTACTTACACTGAAACTCCTTGACCTCGAAGAGGTCATATGTTTATAGCAAACCTATGGATAAAGACATTCGACCCCTATGGGGGCGAACCTATAACGTTGACCCTGTACTATAAACATTCAATCCCCTCGGGATTGGAGATTAGCAGTAAAAATATGTGTTTACATGTGACCCTTGGCATCTGCTTCGTTGCAAACTTCTTGAAATAGTGGCCTATATCGTCGGAGTTAGATGCCCCAGCATCTATGCTGGAGCTGAAAACGTGAATAATACGGGTTAAACAGTAAGTTTCACTGTAATTAAAAAAGTTATCTATCTTATTCTTACTTCAATTTCCCGGTTACCTTTATCGGTGTGGATATGAAGAATGAGGTAGTTGTTTTCTTTTTCTAAGCCCTCTAGTTTGTATGATGCGTATGTTTGTGTGTATGCTCCAGGAGGGTCTGTTTCTCTAGAATAGGAGAAGTAGAGTGTGGGTTGGCTTGTCTTTGTATCTATATAAAGTGTTTGTGTGTGTGGGTGTGAGTGAAACTCTGCTTGAAAAGAGAGGTTTAGATAGCTTCCTGTGGCCGATGCGCTTATAAACTTAACTGGATCTTTTTTTAGTTGCTCAAAGCTTTGGTTTGTCTCTTTTATACTATCAAGGTATATTTCTTGTATTCCGTTTATTTTAATGGTATTGTGCTCCAAGGGGGTGTAGTTGACTATAACGCGGCTGCCATCCTTAATGGTTGAGCTAGGTATCTCTTGGGGAATTAATGCAATGCCATTGTCTAATTGAATTGCTAAAGATGATTCTACCTTTACAACTGACGCAAAGTGTGTAATCATATTGGGTAAACGGGTCTCATCTTTTTTGCAACTGATAGGTAGTAAAAAAACAAGAACAAAGAGTATAAGTATAGACTTGTTTTTCATTGTGTGTGTAGCGACTTTAATTTTGAGCAGATAGGTGATTTATAAGTATGTTGGCATACATTTTTGTTATTTTTGTTTTAAGGAAATCAACATCTTTATTGTCAATCTCTATTTTGCTGACTTGCTTGTTTAGGTATTCAACAAAGTTGTCTTTTTCTTCGGTAGTGTATTTATTGCTAAATGTGTTGCTATTATTAAGTATGTCATAAGCAATATAATTGATTGTGTATATTTGGTAGTTTTTAAATATTTCTTCATCTATCAAATCTGCTACTTGTTGAAGTAGTGTAGATCTGTTTTGAGTTGTATCTATTACATCTATTTTCTCATTTAAAGGCTTGCAAAATCTGAAGCAAACATTTCCTTTATAGCCTTGTATGCCTGTGAGCATATTGATGAGGTCGTCTTGTTTTGTTTTCTTGTAATCTTTATTGTCGCGCTTTTGTTGAAACTCTTGTGCTTTTAGATAGTCGCATGGGTCATACTCATAAGAGATAGAGAGGGGCACTATATTGAGTTTTTTCAAACTTTCTATTGGGTTTTTTCTATCTGTAAGTGATAGCATTTTAAGCATGCTGGCTTGAGTTCTGTCGTTAGAGTCTTTTGTGCGACCTTCGCGTTGAGCAATCCAGATAGATTGTTGCTTGTCTGTGATTGTCTTGTGCATATATTTGGAGAGGTGCTGCGAAGCTGCCAATACTTGTCGAACAGGGATATCTCTTTTTACAATAAAGGTTTTGTTTAATCTCATGAGTGTAGTAATCCAGGGATA
>CAZBVD010000016.1:0-18414 GCA_964495235.1 uncultured Dysgonomonadaceae bacterium
TCACATTCATTTTTCATTTTCATTGCAGCATATCGACCTATTGATGCGTCTATAATTATCATTTTTGGTTCAAAAAAAACTGCTAACTCTGAAACTGAAAAACTATTGTCGGAAGCTAAAATAAGGATATCGACAGGAAGAGTACTATTGCTTATTTTAGAGTTGTAGCTGTTTTCTGCAAGTAAAACAATGTTTGCAGAAGGATGAGAAATAGTTTTATTGCAATTTGCTAACAATGGTATCTTTTTCCCATCAACTATATAACCCATATCAGAATCATTGTAACTATTGTAAACAAAAAAATGATTTACGGGTTCACTATAGAAGGATAAAGAATGTGCAACTAATAGTAGTGCTACAGATGCAAAAAACATTATTAACAGCTTTGTATATCTTTCTTGTATATATAGAGTAAGGGATATTATTGCTGCAAAAATTAAAAAAAGCTGTAGCATTGAAATATGATATCCTTCTAAAACTGACATGGGTAAAGACTCAAAAAAATAAACAATTTGCAATACAGATTTAATAAGAATCTCCATAAAAACTGCTGTTGCATTATATATAACTTGAAAGAATCCAATGTTGAGAAATGAAAGAAGAGATAAAAAGGTAAGCAAAACAGCGGAGTAAATAATAATTGCAATAAAAGGCAATACCAATAGATTGGTTATAAAGAAATAGGTGGGGAAAGTACCAAAATAGTAGAGCACCAAAGGAAACACTCCTAACTGTGCTGCCAACGAAACTGTAAACAGACTCCAAATATAGTCAACTGCCTTGGTATTTGGTATATAAAGGCTTGACAGTTTTGGCTGAAAAAACAAAATGGAGAGAACGGCAGCAAAACTCAGTTGAAAACCAACATCAAAAAGATAAAATGGATTGATTATTAGAGTAAAAAAAGCAGCTACAGCAAGAGTGTTGTATGTAAGTCCTTTTTTGTTGAATATATTACCTACACCAACAAGAGAGAGCATAATAGCTGCCCTTACAACAGAAACAGGTAAACCAGTTATAAAAACATACCCCCACAAACAAAGTAAAACTAGCACCTGCTTCAGAACAAACAACTTGCCACGTTTGCCAAGAAAGAAGAAAAGTGAAACTATAATAATATAAATAAGACCCACATGCAACCCACTTACTGCCAAGACATGCGAAGTGCCCGAGGCACGAAAAGCCTTTTTTAAATCATCGGTCAAGTCAGCTTTATAACCCAATGTAATTGCTGAGATGAATGAGTAAGCATCGTTATCTAGATTAAAGCCCTTGTACAGATTTAGCACCTTTGCTCTCACACGTAGCGCTTCCGTTTTAATAGAACTGCTGCGTTGCCCAGTTTTCAACCAGCTATTAGCACTTACATAGGCACTTCCAGAGAAACCCTTGTTTCTCATAAATTTCTCATAATCGAACTGGTCGGGATTTCCCAAGTTCTTGAAAGGTTGTATTTGTGCCCTAACTAATAGCTCATCGCCAGGTTTAAGATGTTGACTACTGCTATCTGGTTCAAGATACAGCATGACCTTCTTTTTTATAGGGTAAGTTAAATGCACCTCGCAAGCAACAGATCGCCTTTTCTGCTGTGGCAAATCTACTATTTCACCAATATAAGAAGTGGTTGCTTGCGAGAAACTATAAGAAACTTTCTCAGCCCGATATTGATAGTACTGAGTTGTAAGAGAAAAAAGAAAAAGTATGAAGCCTACACCAAACAACCAGCGTAAAACATAATGGCTCTGTTTAGGGGTAAAAAAAGAAACAAGGATTAATAATAATCCGATTATTGCAACAAAAAAAAGATTGACTGACGGAGAGATTAAGTCACAAAAAAGAATACCACTTATTACTGGAATCAATAGTCTTAGAAAAGGTGTCTGACCCATCGCATTTATACTGAAACGTTTTTACAATTCACGCAAAAAAAGTAGTTCCCTTAAGATGGCTAAATCACAACTATAGCATTTTAAGTTGATGTATTCTCTCTTTTGGGTTTTCAGAAGAAAAAACAAAACTACCTGCAACTAGAACATCTGCACCAGCATCAACAAGTTGCTTTCCAGTTTCTAAATCCACACCTCCATCTACTTGAATGAGTGTGTCTAGTTTCTTTTGAATGATTAGATTTTTCAACTCATCTACTTTCGATAATGTGTTCTTTATAAACTTCTGACCACCAAAACCAGGATTTACAGACATAAGAAGCACCATATCCAACTCTTCAATAATATCGCTGAGCAATGCAACAGGCGTGTGAGGATTAAGTGTAACGCCAGCTTTCATTCCTTTAGCTTTAATAGATTGCACCACACGATGTAGATGTGTACAAGCTTCATAATGTACATTCATTAAATGTGCTCCCATAGCAGCTACTTCATTCACAAACTTTTCGGGTTGAATAATCATCAAATGTACATCTAGTGGTTTGTAAGTAACATCTTGTAACATGTTCATTATGGGGAAGCCAAACGAAATATTTGGAACAAACACACCATCCATTACATCTAAATGTAACCAGTCGGCCTCACTATCATTAAGCATGTCAATATCACGTTTTAGATGCAAAAAATTGGCTGATAACAACGAAGGAGAAACTAAATGACCCATAAGCTTATTGTTTTTATTTCAAAGATACAAGTTATTTTTTTAAAAGAGAAAAGGAGGACTATCTTTAATCGATAACTTTGGGTACTATGTTTGCTCAAATCGATTCAAGGTATATATCTATTTCAGAAAAAGTGTTTTTTAAATAATAATCCTTTTTGAAGCCAATAGAGCTTTGAGTTTATACGAACATCTTATAATTCTTATTGTTTATCACAAATCAGACCACTTTCAGGTTAAGCATAAGCCAACTCTATTAAGCCAAAACTAATCCCGCAAGAAACAAAAATCATGTCATAAATCTCAAATCTATCATGTAAGATTCAACAATGATGAAATGAAGCTAAAAACGGAGTCGTAGGGAACGACAATCAAGGCATAAAAGTCTAATTGGAGGTGTAGGATTCGACGATAAATTACATAAATGTCAAATCTTGCATGCAGGATTCCACAATAATGCCATAAAAGTCAAATCTGCAGTTGAAGATAACCCATATAATTCTCGTTTTCAGGTTTTAATTAGATACAAGACGCCGAACTTCGAAGACATAGTGCGGATCATCTTGTGTATCCGTCTCCCTACAACTAAAGCTTTTACACCTGACACAAAAGCAGATGCAAGCATTCTTTTTGTAATAACAAATAAGATTAAGCAAAATACGTGTTTTACATCTGACCTCATTTATGCTTTACCTCATTTCTTAAAATCTTATTAACGAGCATATCAAAAACTCAATAAAAATCTTTTAGCATATAACTATATCTATATTAGAACAAAGAATATTGTAACTCAAGATCAAAAAAACTCTTCAATAAACACTTAAGTATTTAGACAACTTTAGGTTATTACATAAATTAAAATTGAACAATTTAAAAAAACAAAGAGAAATCTATTCACAGTATCATATTAATACCTATATTTGCGATTAGTTTAATAAAAAAAAGTTTATAATGAAAAAATTTCTATTCTTAAGTGTAATTGCTGTAATTTTTGCAGCTTGCCAAAGCAAAACTGGATACACCATTAGTGGTGTAGTTACAGACCCCACCTTTGAGGGTCAACAAGTGAGTCTTTCTGAAATGACAGAAGATGAGATGGTAACCCTAGAGACTACTACTATTACAGATGGTAAATTCGAGTTTAAAGGAGATACAGACACCCCTGTATTACGTTTCATAAGGTTGGGTGAAAAAGAAAACAATCCTCGCACTACTATAATAGTTGAGCCAGGCAATATTAATGTTACATATGACACAGACTTCCAGATCTCTGGAACAGCTATCAACGACGCTTATAGTGACTTTAATACCAAGCAAAAGGAATTTACTACAGAATCACGGTCGCTTTCAGAGCAGTATGCTGAAGGTATGAAAAATGAGACTATGACCGAGGAGTTAGAAGCAGAGTTAACTTCGGCTTATGAAAAAATTGCAGAAGAAGCCAGGGCTTTGAACTTCGATTTTATAAAAGCAAACATTGACAATGAATTGGGTAAATTTATGTTTGTAGGTTCATCGCGTATGTTTAATGCTGAACAACAAAGAGAAATTCTTAACATGACAAGTGAAGAATTCAAAGCTAAAAAGGATGTAAAGCGAATTTTAGAACAACTTGAAGCTCAAGAAGCAGTTGCAATAGGCAAAGAGTTTATTGATTTCTCAATGAAAACTCCTGAGGGCGAAACAGTGTCAATGTCGGATTATGCAGGAAAAGGCAAATATGTATTTATAGACTTTTGGGCTGCATGGTGTGGTCCATGTATAAGTGAAATGCCTAATGTTGTTGCTGCATATGAGAAGTATAAAAACAAAGACTTTGAAATTGTTGGAGTTTCATTTGATGATAACAAAGACGACTGGATTAAAGGTATTAAAGATTTAAATATGACATGGCCTCAAATGTCAGAGGTTAGTGGCTGGGAAACAGAAGTGGTTAAACTATATGCTATCCAAGGTATCCCTCACACAGTTTTATTAGACAAAGAAGGGATAATTATAGCCAAAGACTTACGCGGCAAGCAACTTCATGACAAATTAGCTGAGTTATTAGACTAATATATTTAGAGTATAAAGCATATAAAAAACCGCACTTTCCTGAAAGTGCGGTTTTTTTATCTCCATACAGTGGTTAAAATCAATAACAATGAGTCTTTTTCTGATATCTAAACCTAAATCGAGGTAGCTATTCAAATATTATAATTATTTTTGTAAAAACAATCAACATCATGAAACGAGAAAAATCATACATCTTACTTATTCTTATCCCGTTTCTTCTCATGGGCTTTGTTGCTACTTCTTTTGGACAAAGAAGTCAAACCTTTACGGTTGTACTCGACCCCGGACATGGAGGGAAAGACCCAGGAGCAGTTGGAAGAATTTCAAAAGAAAAGGATATAGTTCTAAGTGTAGCCAAGAAGCTAGGCAAGAAAATAAACACAAATCACAACGACGTAAATGTAGTGTATACTCGCTCAACTGATAAGTTTATACCACTCAACGAGCGTCCTAGAATTGCAAATAAAGCAAATGCTCAACTCTTCATTTCTCTACACTGCAATGCCATAGATAGACGAAGAACATCACCACAAGGTGTTGAAACTTATATATTGGGTCTTCATCGTAGCGAAGACAACCTAGAGGTAGCAAAAAGAGAAAACTCTGTAATTGAGTATGAAGATAATTATGAGACAAAATATCAAGGATTCAACCCAAAAGAACCTGAATCATACATTATCTTTGAGTTTATGTCGAACAAGTTTTTGGAGCAAAGTCTCAACTTTGCATCATTAGCTCAACACGAGCTAATAGATGGAGCAAAAAGAACTAATAGAAATGTAAGACAAGCGGGTTTTTTGGTACTACGCGAAACTGGAATGCCAAGCGTACTTATAGAGCTAGGCTATATAAGTAATCCCACTGAAGAAAAATACTTGAACAGCGACCATGGTCAAAACGTTCTAGTGAATTCTATCTATAATGCTTTTGCAGAATACAAAAAAGAATACGATAAAAGAAACAAATATGCTCACGCCGGATCAGATTCAAATAGCAATCTCCAGGAGTCTGCTTTATATGAAAGCAGTTTGCAAGTTGAATATAAAGTTCAGTTTTTGACCTCTCCTAAAAAATACAATGCAAATGCACGTGCATTTAAGGGCTTGACAAATGTAGAATACTATAAAGATGGCAATACATATAAGTATACCCTTGGAAGTTTTAAGAACGAAAAGGATATATTACCCTTATTAAGAGAGGTAAAAGCAAAATTCAAAGACGCTTTTATTGTTGAATTTAAAGACGGGAGACGAATTAAATGATAATTTAAGCAAAGATATAAACATAATATAAATATGAAAGATTGGAATAAACACGTGAAAATAGGGTTTGCTTTTTTAGTAAGCCTAGTTATGATATTTTTTGGCATCAACTTTTTGAAAGGTGTCAATATTTTTAAAAAGCAAAACACCTATATCTCAGTATTCAATAACGTATTCAACCTAAATGTATCATCGCCTATATTAGTTAATGGTTATCAAGTGGGTTTAATAAACTCAATAAACATGCTAAATAACGACTCTATGAATTTGGCTGTTGAAATAAGACTTGATAAAGGATTTAAAGTTAAAAAAGGAAGCAAACTCGAATTTAGCACAGATTTTCTAGGAGCTTCAACTGTTAATCTACTAATAAATCCATACAGCACAGAGTACCTATCGCCTGGCGATACTATACTAGGTACAAGAGCAGTAGGCTTGATGGATGGTGTAGCAAGAGTAATACCAAAAACAGACTCAATCATGTCTAGGCTAGACTCTGTGTCTATTGCACTTCAAACAATAGCTACAAGCCCTTCATGGATGACAGCTATAGAATCTATGAGCGAAACAATGAAGCAACTAGAAGCCTCCAGTGCAAGCTTAAGAAAAGTAATGGCTGACCTTGAAAATGATATGCCAACAATTGGAAACAATTTTGCGGAAATTTCCACAAACTTCAAAAAAACAAGTGAGGATTTAGCGCAGATAGATATAAACAAAACATTCACTACTTTAGACTCTACATTAATCAATCTCAAACATCTATCAGAAAGCTTAACTAGTACTGACAACTCACTAGGCAAACTAACCAATGACACACAGCTTCACGATAGTTTAACTAGCACAATAAATAGTGCAACGCAGCTGCTTGATGATATTAGAAATAATCCCGAGAAATATCTAAGCGTTAGAGTCCGATTATTCTAATGTAGCTCACTTCTCATATCTAAGCTTGATGTAGTAAAAAAACAGATAAGCACACAGTTTAAGGAACAGATACTATCAGCTAAGCAATATTAACAATGGTGGCAAAAAGAAAGAGTGTGATTACCCCACTTACAAATATTTGCAAAAACCTACTTTTATATAATAACTAACACCACTAACAAGACCTATTTAGAATTATTGTAAATAGCAATTTGTGGTTATCAACAAACTAAGCACTGACTGTAAAGCTATTTACACATTATACCGCATGTTATGAAAAGAGTCGTAACTATTGTTGATAACATTTGTATCTTGCTGATAACCAGCAATAACTTTGTTGATAAAGGTTCCAATTCACTGTATACTAAACTAATATAATTAGCCCATTGATTACTAAACAACTGTTGAGCTTACAGGTTTGAAATGAAATAACAGATTTTGTTTTGTCGATTATTTTGGCAAAATTTGCATAAGAATTAGGAAATCACACACACAACAATTAAAGTCATCTCAACATTACAATGAAAACTGATTATAAAAGTCTATGGAATAACTGTCTCATAATTATCAAAGATAATATCTCTGAAGCAGCCTATAATACATGGTTTGCGCCTATTATACCTATCAGCTACCGGGATAATATATTTACAGTTCAAGTTCCTAGTCAGTTTTTCTATGAATACTTAGAAGAGAAATTCATTGACTTAATTCAACGGACACTTCACCGTGTGATGGGTGAAGAAACTATTTTGAACTATCGTGTAATTGTGGCTTCTGATAGTGATACTGCAGTTGAAATAAGAGGTGAATCTAAAAAACAATCATTCCTAAAGCCGTCAGTTCCTCAAACAAACAAAGTACCAAGTCCTTTTAGCAGAGTAGAGCCACAGGAATTTGATTCACAAATAAATACTAAGTACAGCTTTGATAACTTCTACGAAGGAAATAGTAACAAGCTAGTTCGTACGGCATCAGAAGCAGTTGCAGAGAACCCTGCAAAAACAGCGTTCAATCCTCTCTTCATCCATGGTCGATCGGGTGTAGGTAAAACACATCTCTGCCATGCCATCGGCAATAGAATAATGGAGAAATTTCCTAACAAAAAAGTTTTATACCTATCTGCACACCTTTTCAAAGTACAATATACCGACGCTACAAGATTTAATACTGTAAACGATTTTATCAACTTTTATCAAGGAGTAGATATTCTCATCATTGACGACATACAAGAGCTTTCTGGTCTTATAAAAACTCAAAATACTTTTTTCCATATATTCAATCACCTTCACCAAAACAATAAGCAGCTCATTATGACATCTGACCGCGCTCCAATGGACATGGTTGGTGTTGAAGAACGTTTATTGACAAGATTTAGATGGGGACTAACAACACAGCTTGAACGCCCAGAAAAAGATTTAAGAAAAACAATCTTACAACAAAAGATTATTGCCGACGGCCTAGAGATTTCTGAACCTGTTATTGACTATATAGCAGAAAACGTTACAGACAATGTGCGCGACTTAGAAGGAATTGTAGTATCGCTAATGGCTCACTCCATTATTAATGATACTGAGATTGACCTTACTCTTGCTAGAAGAGTGATAGAGCAAAGTATTAAGTTTGAGGTTAAGAGAATAACCGTGCAAAAGATTCAAGAGGTTGTTTGCGATTACTTCAACATTAAGAGAGACCTCATTCAGTCTAGATCACGCAAACGTGAAATTGTGCAGGCACGACAAGTTGCTATGTACTTTGCCAAAGATCTTACCGAGCTCTCCCTTGCCCAAATTGGCACACACATAGGTAAACGAAATCACGCAACTGTTCTTCACGCTTGCAACACAGTGAAAGGATTGATTGATGTGGACAAAACATTTCGCTCTAATGTAGATGAAATAAATAGAATATTGCACAGCTAATTATACCCACTCTGCACCATTTATTTCCAATTGCTCATTGCTCTCTACCTAAAAGTGGAGTTAAATCTATATATTTGTATAAGATTTCACACTCAACCCCTCCACTATGCGCAATATATTTCTCGTATTATCTATACTTCTATCTTGGAGCATATCTGCTCAACAGCCACTAAAGATTGCAGTAATAAGCGACACTCACTACCTTTCTAAAAAACTAGCAAAAGATGGTGTAGCACTACAAAATTTTGAAACTGCTACTGGTAGAATCAATAAAGACTTGCACCAAGCACTCTCTCAAGTGATTTCTGAGCTAAAAGCATACCTGCCCGATGTTCTACTCATAACAGGAGATATGACTAATCATGGTGAGCGACAAAGCCATATTGACTTTATTGAAAAACTTAAACCTTTATCGGAAAGCGGCACTCGCATTTTTGTAGTTCCTGGCAATCACGATGTGAATGTTCCAAATGCTAAAGCATATATTGGCGATAAGCCAACCGCTACCTCAGCTATATCTGCAAAAGAATTTGAGCAAATATACGCACCCTACGGCTATGCCGATGCTGCAAAAAGAGATAACACGTCACTTAGCTACTTGACAGAGCTTAATGATAGTACATGGATTTTAGGTATAGATAGCAACAAGTATAAAGAAAACACTACAACAACTATTTCAGCAGGAAGAATTCTTCCAGAAACGATACGTTGGATACTCGAAATATTAGAAGAGGCAAAATCAAAAGACATATTGGTGTTGGGTATGATGCACCATGGCTTAGTAGAGCACATGCCTTATCAATCTACTTTTATGCCAGACTACTTAATTGATAACTGGAAAAACAATGCAGAAACATTAGCAGACAACGGACTTAAAGTTATATTTACAGGTCACTTCCATTCAAATGATATTACACAACTCACAACACTTAAAGGAAACAAAATCTACGATATAGAAACTGGTAGCCTAGCAGGATATCCTTTCCCTTACCGATTGATGACACTGAAAGATAACAAGCTTAACATTGAGAGTTTCTTTATAGACTCAATACCTGGCAAGCCAAACCTGCAAGAAGAGTATCGCCTAAAGAGTGAAAAGATAGGTCGTCCCATAGCTCAATCAAAAATAAATTCAATGTCATTACCAATTCCAAGTGACTTGAAAGATATATTGATTGATTTGATTGTAAAAATGCAGACCCTACATATGAAAGGCGATGAGAAGATGGACATTGAAATGCAACAATTAGTTGAGCAGTTAAGCGAACTGTTAGGAGACCCCAATGCAGACTTCGCCTCTTTTACGCTTGACTTCCCTCCAGCCGATAATTTTGTGGAAATTGAGTTATGAAAAAAATAAATAAAAAAGAATCTCTCTCTCTTTATATGAAAAAGGGAGCAATAGAAGCAGGGTGTGATGAGGCAGGAAGAGGTTGTTTATCAGGTCCTGTATTTGCAGCAGCCGTAATACTTCCTTCAAACTTTAAATGCGAAGCACTTAACGACTCCAAACAGCTTTCAGAAAAAAAACGCAATGAATTGCGTGCAATTATTGAAAAAGAAGCCTCAGATTATGCAGTGGCATATTGTACCCCAAAAGAGGTGGACGAAATTAATATATTGTGGGCATCGGTTGAGGCAATGCATCGTGCAATAGCTAAGCTAAAGACAACTCCTCAACACATACTAGTAGATGGTAACAGATTTAAATCTTATAAAGAAATACCACATACTTGTGTAGTAAAAGGCGATAGCAAGTATATGTCAATTGCAGCCGCATCAGTTTTGGCAAAGACATATCGCGATGAATATATGAAAAAGCTCCACAACAACTTCCCTCAATATGATTGGAATAAAAACAAAGGATACCCCACCCGTGCTCATCGTGAGGCAATAAAAGAGCATGGTATATCGCCTCACCATAGAAAAAGCTTCAATCTTCTTTAAAGCAATGCTTATAAAGAGGACTAGTGTTTAATATATAGCACTGCAGCCTCAGTATTTTATACTATACAGATTCCACTGCTTTAATAGACAACTGTAGCCTTCTACGCTCACTATCAACCGACAGCACCTTCACTTTTACATACTGATGAAGCGACACCACTTCGGTTGGATTTGACACAAACCTATTGGCCAATTCAGAAATGTGCACCAATCCATTCTCTTTGATACCCACATCTACAAAACATCCGAAGTTGGTGATATTAGTAACAATACCCGGCAACACCATTCCCTCTTTCAAATCATCAATAGTTTTAACATTGGGGTCGAATTCAAAAAACTCCACTTTGCTACGTGGGTCGCGGCCTGGTTTTTCTAGCTCTTCAAGAATATCATTTAAAGTTTCCAACCCAATTGTATCAGATGTATATTTATTTAAATCAATCTTTTCTTTCAACGATTTATCGTTGATCAGATCCTTTACTGTACAATTTAAATCTTTGGCAATCTTACCTACTACAGCATAGCTCTCTGGATGAACAGCTGTGTTATCCAATAAATTCTTGGCATTGGGAATACGCAAAAAACCTGCACACTGTTCAAAAGCTTTTGCTCCTAATCGGGGTACTTTCATTAAATCTTTACGCGATTCAAATGCGCCATGCTCTGTGCGATAGTTCACAATATTTTGCGCCAATGACTCTCCCAAACCCGATACATACATCAACAAGTGCTTACTTGCAGTATTCAAGTTAACTCCCACAAGATTTACACAACTTTCTACAGTTTGGTCTAATGATTTTTGCAACTTCCCCTGATCCACATCGTGTTGATACTGCCCCACCCCAATTGCTTTAGGGTCTATCTTCACCAATTCGGCCAATGGGTCGCATAGGCGTCTACCAATAGACACTGCACCCCTTACCGTAACATCATAATCGGGAAACTCTTCACGAGCAATCTTTGAAGCCGAATAAACAGATGCTCCATTTTCGCTTACTACAAATACTTTCACCTCTGTTTCGTAGCGCAGGTTGGTAATAAAACGTTCCGTTTCTCTACTTGCAGTACCATTACCAATAGAAATAGCATCTATCTTATAGGTTGACACCAACTTCACTATTTTATTACCAGCTTTCTTAAATTCATTCTTTGGAGGATGTGGATAAATCGTTTCGTTGTGCAGCAAGTTTCCTTGCTCATCTAAACAAACCACCTTACAACCACTTCTAAACCCGGGATCGATAGCAAGTACACGCTTCTGTCCTAATGGTGGAGCTAGTAACAATTGACGCATATTCTCTGCAAAAACAGCAATAGATGCATCATCGGCCTTCTCTTTCGATAGTTTGGCAAACTCTGTTTCCATAGATGGCTTCATCAATCGTTTGTATCCATCTTTCACTGCCGCTTCTACATAATCGGCCGCTTCAGAAGAGTTTGTTACAAAACGTTGCGTCAATCTCTTCATACAATACTCATCATCAGGAGAGATAGATACGCGTAAAAAACCTTCTGATTCGCCCCGGCGAATAGCCAACAATCTATGCGATGGGCAACGAGCAAGCAGTGCAGTGAAATCGAAATAGTCGCTATACTTCTCGCCTTCCTCTTCTTTGCCTTTTATCACCTTTGCAGTAATTTCGGCTTCTCTTTCATATATTGCTCTCACATCTTGGCGAGCACGAGCATCTTCGTTTACCCACTCAGCTATAATATCTGAAGCTCCTTTAAGAGCATCATCAGTTGTTTCAACATCAGCTGTAATAAAAGCTGCTGCTTTATCGGCGGGAGAACCAAATTGCTGTTTCATTAGCCAAGTGGCTAAATCTTCCAATCCTTTTTTGCGCGCAATTTCAGCACGTGTTTGCCGTTTTGGTCTATATGGCAGGTATATATCTTCTAATATAGTACTATCCCAACAGTTTTCAATTTTATCTTTTAACTCAGGAGTCATCTTTTCCTGCTCTGCAATAGTAGCTACAATAAACTCTTTTCTTTTTTCAATCTCTTTATAGTTTTCGTATAGCGATCTTATGTTTTCAACCTCCACTTCATCAAGCCCCCCAGTAATGTCTTTACGGTAACGACTAATGAAGGGGATGGTAGCGCCATCTTGCAAGAGTTTAATGGTGCTCTCTACATTATTTAAGCTAAGATTAAGAGATTTTGATATAAGTGATGATATAAGTGGCATATTCTTGAGAGTAAATAAGTTGTTTATTAGTTTGATATGCAAAAGTAAGGAAAAACCATCAATTAAAACATTCTTTTTTAAGCGACTTAATAATTATGATTACCTTTGCTACAACAAGAAAACAAAGTATGGCAAAATTAAAATCAGTTTATTTCTGTAGCAATTGCGGCAATGAGTCTCCTAAATGGATGGGCAAATGCCCCGCGTGCGGCGAATGGAGTACATTTGTAGAAGAATTGGTGCGCAAAGATAGTGCAGCAGCAATAAAAGAAGACACGCGCTCTTTTTCAAGTGGCAGTAACGTACCTCAACCCCTAAAAGATATAAGAGCAGATAAGGAGCCTCGCATAGATATGCAAGACAATGAGTTGAATCGTGTTTTGGGGGGCGGACTAGTGCCCGCATCACTCGTGCTTATTGGTGGCGAACCTGGTATTGGTAAGTCCACATTGGTTCTACAAACTATTCTGAAATTACAATCAATTAAATCGCTTTATATTTCGGGAGAAGAGAGTGCACGACAATTAAAACTTAGAGCAGAAAGACTAAACATAGAGAACGACAACTGCCTAATTGTGTGCGAAACCAACTTAGATAAGATATTTGAACATATAAAGAACACCACCCCTCAGTTGGTAATTATCGATTCCATTCAAACCATGTATAGCGACTCTATGGAATCTTCACCTGGTAGTATTTCGCAAGTGCGCGAGTGTGCAAGCGCCATACTCAAATTTGCTAAGCAATCGGGCATCCCCACACTTATGGTAGGACACATAACCAAAGATGGCAGCATTGCAGGACCTAAAGTATTAGAACATATTGTAGACACAGTATTGCAGTTTGAAGGCGATCAACACTATATGTACAGAATATTGCGCAGTATAAAAAACCGCTTTGGAAGCACTGCAGAGTTGGGAATCTACGAAATGAATCAATCGGGTTTGCGCGAAGTAAGCAATCCATCTGAAATGCTACTCACCAAAAATCACGAAGAGCTTAGTGGTGCAACAATTTCTGCAACAATAGAAGGAGTTCGCCCTTTTTTAATTGAAACGCAATCATTGGTTAGCTCAGCTGCTTATGGCAATCCGCAACGTTCGGCAACGGGGTTCGATATTCGCCGAATGAATATGCTGCTTGCAGTACTAGAAAAGCGTGCTGGTTTTAAATTGGCGCAAAAAGATGTATTCTTGAACATTGCAGGAGGACTTAAAATAAATGATCCTGGAATGGATCTATCTGTCATTAGTGCTATCCTCTCGTCAAGCTTAGATATTTCTGTTGCCAAAGACACCTGTTTGGCAGGTGAAGTGGGTCTTTCGGGAGAGATACGCCCTGTTAACCGCATTGAACAACGCATCTTTGAAGCAGAGAAGTTAGGATTTTCACGCATTATCGTGCCCGACAATAATTTGAAAGGCTTCACCTCAAAAGTTTCAATCAAAATTGAGACTGTTCGCAAAGTGGAAGAGGCTTTCAGGCTACTATTTTCTTAAAGAATGTAACACTATTTGGTAGTAAATTACAGCTATTTCAACAAATAACTGGTTATATTTTTTTATATATAAAAATAATACTATCTTTGCAACCGCTTTTCAAAAGCACCGGTACCTTGGCCGAGTGGCTAGGCAACGGTCTGCAAAACCGTCTACGGCGGTTCGAATCCGCCAGGTACCTCAAAACAAATAGTTTAAACCCTTGTAAGATATATTCTTATAAGGGTTTTTTTGTTTATTCTAATTCTAGATAATTAATTATAATACCCCCTACTTGTATTTGGTAATCTATTGACATACCTTAAAACAATTGAAGATTGCATCCACAACAATAAGAAATGCTTTCAAATAGATTATTTTCCCTTTGCTGCTCTAATTTGCTCCAAAACTAAAGCCTTTAAAATCCAATTCCCGATGTAAAATTCTATTCCCATCAGTTGATTTTTTAATCTTAGGGTGCTTTTTCTTTTTTCAAGGCATTTTTCTCCCATATACGAACAAAGAAGCAACATTTTTAGATTCAAGCTTCATTACATAAAAACTCCAATCCACGACATTAGATTGGAGTTCTGTCTGTTTCTCAAGGCATCTACAAGTGAATTGCATAAGCATAACACTAATCTTTTCTACTTAAAAAACCAGCGTTTATTTATCCACTCTTCTATAGAAGCCAATAAATTAGCAACTTTAATTAAGCTTTCAACAATTAAGACACAACGCCTTGAACACTTCTCCCATAAATTTAGCCAGAATATATTGCATTAAGACAATTTACCCCATAACAAACTTTCACGTTATTTATTTATATTCTCTATTATTAGTGTTTTATATCCCCAAATTTTATTATCTTTGCATAATACAACATGATTTAATTTAACAATCTATTTCAAGTCCTTTCAAAGAATTTACTTAACAACAGATATTAAATATTTTTGAGTATACTTTGAAACACTCATTTATTGATAGTTAGTGTTTTTCTATCCCTGCAATAATACAACCCTAATTATCATTCCCAACCAAACTCCTCAGCAGATTTAAGAGACTGAAGGATAATTAGTAGGGAGCTTGCTTTTTTCGAGGTAGACTCATATTTAAAAACAACAATTAAATATGAGAAAAAAAACATTACCCCTTTTAGCCATTATTATAATGGTAATCTTCGGTGCATGTAACACCGAAGACTTGCTGGTAAACAATCCTGCACAGACTCACACGCTAACGCTCACTGCTAGCATGCCTAATGAAGGACCAACTACAAGAGTTGCCCTAGAAAAGAAAGATGACAAAACTATTGCCCTTACATGGGAGGCTGACGATGAACTGCAGCTTCTATTTGTGCAAGGAGAGTTTAAAAAAAAGAGCACCGCTACCGTAAGTAGTATATCTGAGGATGGCAAAAGCGCTCAATTTGATATTGTTCTTCCTGCAGAAATTAGTGATGGAACTTTTACCCTTTATGGCGTTTATGGTGGAGGTGGATTAGACGATACAAATCCCGCCAACGTAATTTTACCTGCCAACCCTAGCAATGCCACTTCACTTACTAGTGTGCAAACCAGAAAAGATTTAATTCTCTATTTTAAAACAACGGATATTGATGCAACTAACCCAAAAGTATCTGCTTTGTTTCAACACCTTGGGTCGCTTTTCAACATTACACTAAAAAACACAGCAAACACCAATTTAGAAAATATAAAGGAAGCCCGACTCGTAGGGGTTGGCGGCGATGGTAAGTGGGCATACAACAATAATGAAGGAGCTCAAACCTACAACCTGTTAACTGGCGATTTTGAAAACAAAGGAACAGCTGGCAACCATATCTCTTTTGCTGCATTAAACAGCACTCTGTTAGGCAATGAAGAAATTTCTTTTTGGGGATGGTATCCACCACTGCCCGATAAATACTGGCCAGAGCTGAAGCTTGAACTATGGAACGAATCTGCAGCAACCGCTACAAGTATCAACAGTAAAACTGCACGAAATAATTCTACCGCTCCTGGAAAGGTTTACTATTTTCATGCAATATGGGATGGTTCAAAGATAAGCTTTACCGACAGCTCTTTCACTCCTGAATATCAAATAGAAGAAGGCGGCTTAGAAGCTGCTCTTGGAGAAAATAAAAACAATATCGAAAAAATGATTCTAAAGGGAAGTTTAAACGCTGATGACTTTAAGGTAATGAGAAATATGACTTCTCTAGAATATATAGATTTAAGTGGAGTTACAGTTCCGGGTAATAAAATACCCGATTATGCATTTGGATCTGCTCCTGCAGACTCTCCTTTTGGAAAAAAAATAGAAGCAACTATAAATAAAAACAACTCAATTAAAAAGAGCACATTTATACCTCCTACATCTAGCAATACCAAAATTACTGAAATTGTTTTTCCCGCAGAAATCACATCTATTGGTAAATATGCATTTGCTGGTTGCACTGGTTTAAAAGGCAACTTGAAAATACCCAACCATGTAACAATTATTGAAGAGGGAGCATTTTATGGATGCACAAACTATGATGGAGCTTTAACCCTGTCTGAAAACTTAAAAACAATAGGTAGAGGGGCATTTTACAATTGCAGTAAATTAAAAGGCAACTTATTAATTCCTGAAGGAGTAACAGCAATTGAAGAGGGTACATTTTATAACTGCTCTAAACTTGACGGAACTTTGTCTTTATCTGACAACATCACATCTATTGGCAATGAAGCATTCTACAATTGCTCAAGTCTGGTAGGCAATCTCAATATTCCTAAAAGTGTAACAACCATTGGAGACAGAGCTTTTGCATATTGCTACAACCTCAATGGCACTTTAACACTACCTAGTAATATGACCTCTATCGGAATTGAAGCATTTTTAAGCTGTAGTCGCCTCACTGGCAGTTTAACTATCCCTGAAGGGATAACAACAATTAAGAATGGCACATTTTATGAATGCAGCAGCCTTAATAACACACTAATACTACCTGCTAGCATAAAATCTATTGGAAAAGAAGCATTTTGGGGGTGCAAGAATCTTACTGGCAACCTAACCATTCACTCCAATATAGCTTCAATTGATTTTTCTGCATTTCAAGGCTGCGAAGGACTGACCTCTTTGAATGTAGAAAGTGCCACAACAATTATTGGAGCAGGAGCATTTGCAAATTGTGTAACTCTTCAATCCATTTCACTCCCCAATGCAACAACATTTATTCTACCCGAAGTTTTTGCAGATTGTATGAGCCTCACATCGTTAAGCTTACCAAGCAATTTAAAAATAATTGGGCAAGGTGCTTTTCAGAATTGTACTGAACTAACATCAGTAAATCTACCTCAGGGCTTACTAAAAATTAAAGACGCAGCTTTTTCAGGATGCTTTAATCTTACTACATTATCTATACCTAATAGTGTTACAACAATAGGAGACGAAGCTTTTAGTGGATGCTCTAGTCTTACTGGCGATTTAGATTTAAGCAATCATCTAACTTTAACAAAAATAGGAAACTATGCTTTTGCTTATTGCAGTGGCTTTAATGGCATATTGAAACTGCCACCCAATATAACAACAATAGGCAACCCTGTAGATGATAATTGGTGGGAAAAAGAATATCCCGAAGGAATAGCAGATATACCTGCAGACGGAGATATAGATTGGCAAAGTATGATACCTGATGCTCTAAAAGGGTCTGTGTTTAAAATGTGCTCAGGCTTTACGGGTAATCTAGTAATACCTGAGGGAGTAACCAAGATTGAAGATGCTTCTTTTCAAGATTGCTCTGGACTGCAAAGTTTAACGCTACCCTCTACATTACTAGAAATTGAGAACAATGCATTTAGTGATTGTGATGGATTGAAGGGCAAATTAATCTTACCCAATTTACTCCAATCAATAGAGTTTAATGCATTTGGAGGTTGCACTGGTTTTACTAGCCTAACTATTGGTGAAAGTATAAATTTTATCGGTTACGGTTCATTTTGGGGATGTACAGGACTAACTGGTAAAGTTATTTTTCCAATTAGCCT
>CAZBVD010000017.1:0-18125 GCA_964495235.1 uncultured Dysgonomonadaceae bacterium
ATTATCATTCTTTTTCTAAATTTGTAATCTAATAAAAGTAAATCCGTATAATACATAATAATAAAAAGGAAAAAAGTCCATGAAAGTATTAGTAAAAGTATTTTTAGTTGCTGCAATTGGTCTCTTAGTGTTCTTATGCTTTAAGAGCATTCAAGGTCCTATTGACTTTGACAAAGAAAGCAAAATTCGCAACGAAGCTGTAAAACAAAGACTTATTGATATTCGCACAGCACAAGTTGCTTATCGCGAGAGTAAAGGTGAGTACACAGCTAGTTTTGATTCTTTAATCAACTTCGTTAAACATGGAAAGGTAGCTTTGCTACAAAAACAAGGAGATTTAACTGAAGAACAAATGGAAGCAGGCATGACTGAGGCCAAAGCCATGGAAATTATTAACAAAGGAAATGAAGCTGCTATAAAGAAAGCAGGTTTGTGGGACGAAAAAAACAACAGACCTCAAATTCTACGTGACTCAATTTTTGTTCCTGTAATTGAAAATCGTTTTAGCGATCACAGAAACTTTACACCAGACTCTTTAATTTATGTTCCTTATGGTAACGGTGCAAAATTTGAAATGGCTACCGATACACTAACTACTTCATCGGGTTTTACCATAAATGTTTTTGAAGCAAAAACACCATTCCATTCTTACTTAAATGACCTGAACAAAAACGAACTCAATCTTTTAATTGAGAACGTAAAAAGTTTACCAGGTGACAAGTATCCAGGTATGCAAGTTGGTTCTATTACAACAGCAAACAACAACGCAGGAAACTGGGAGTAACTTAGGAATAAGGAGACATCCACACAAAACTAATATATAGTGCATTGAACTAGTTTAAAAAGCTGTTTGATGCACTATATTTAACTTATTAGATTCAATAAAAGTTTGTAAACATTCTTAGTGATTTATGTTTTTACCAGACAATATCGATTTTGCAGAATCTAAAAAATATATACTATCCATTCGGCTACTGCCGAATGGATTTTATTTTTCTATTCACTGCCCATCCGATGAAACAGTATTCTATCAAAATAGTGTTTCATTTCGTCCCAATAGCGACTACATGAAAAACTTAGAGAAAATAATATTTGATTATTCTTTTTTCTCTTACAACTATCTAAAGATAAATGTATTTTGTGTAGACCATGAAACAACCATTGTGCCCAATGAGTTGTATGACAAAAAAAATGAATCGGATGTGCTCTCTTTCAATTGTCTTAATCCAAAAATGCATGTAACAAGTAGTGAGTTAAGAGAGCATAACTGTAGAGTAGTATGGGGTATGGATAAATCAATTTACACTTTCTTGTGCAGAGTACTGCTCAACCCCAATTTTGAAAGCCACCTATCCCCTCTTATTTCTCTATTTTACAACATGCACAATAAAGATACTTCTGCACTGTATGTAAACTTCAACGACGAAAAAATGATAGATGTAGTAGCCTTCTCGGAAGGTAAACTAATTCTTGCGAAAACTTTTATTGCCAATAGTATGTTAGAAGATAGTTACTATATACAAAAGAGTTGCGAAGTGCTTAAACTAAATCCTCAATCGGACAAACTGTTTTTCTCTGGAAAAACAGATAACCATAGCCAGTGTATAGACACACTAAAGAAAGTAGTTTCTAAAACAGGAGACCTCATATTAAAACTACCAAGTGATTCAAAAATTAATTTAGAAGAGGTGCCTACAGAAATATTAAATCAATTATGCGAATTATAAGCGGTAAATATAAATCGAGAAGATTTCAACTTCCAAAAAACTTTAAAGCTAGACCAACAACAGATATGGCCCGAGAAAGCTTGTTTAATATCTTAAACAATAAAGTTGATTGGGAAAATACAGATGCATTAGATCTGTTTTCAGGCAGCGGGAGTATTGCCATAGAACTAGTGTCGAGAGGATGCATGCGTGTCACTAGCGTTGAGCTAGACGCCAAAAACCATGCTTTTATACAGAAGGTGAAGGAGGAGTTAGATGCAAAGGAGCTTATAACTATAAAATCTGATGTATTTTCGTTTATGAAATCTTGCAAACAGTCGTTTGATCTCATCTTTGCAGATCCCCCTTATGATTTGAAAGAGTTGGAATCTATTCCAACAAAAATAATTGAATATGAGTTACTCAAAGATGATGGCATTTTTATTTTAGAGCATTCAAAACTAAACACTTTCACGCAACATCCTTACTTTAAAGAAGAACGCAAGTATGGAAGTGTTCATTTTTCTTTTTTTGATAATAACAGTATTACAGAATAATAATTTCGAAAGGGTTATTATTTCTTTCCTCATCAAGTTTTTTGATATATTCGCTCAATATATTTTCGCTGTTCAATACTGATGATGTATCTACTTTTGGGTAGTCTTTTGCTGCTTTGCCAACTTCAACTTCATTGTTAGGTTTAGGAGCTATTCTTTCTTGTTTCACAACAATACTTTTACCTATAGACAACCTGCTTGAATTAAGACCATTCATACGTTTTAGTTGAGCCACTGTAGTGCCATATTTACTAGCAAGCGCACCTAAAGTATCACCTCTTCTAATTCTGTAATAGGTGTTTTTGAGCTCACCACTTGATGCAAGCTGCTCTTTAACTTCAATAGGTTTTGCAGTTTGCTTTACTATTAATCTTTGTCCAACAGAGAGCCTTGTAGACCTCATACCATTCAAACGTTGCAATCGGGCAACAGTTGTTCTATTTCTTTTTGCTATGGCTCCAAGATTGTCACCTTTCTTAACCCTGTAGTAGGTGTTCACAACATTGCCGTTTGTTACAGTTCCTGCATGTTGATCTGTAAGTGTTTGTTGGCGATGTGTGAAATGAAGAGACTTATCATGATTTTTAATCTCATCTCTTTTATCAATAAAAGCATACATATTGTTTGTAGGCAACACTAACGCATATGGTTTATGGTTACCAGGAATTATATCACGCTTGAATTGAGGATTGTATCTTCTTATATCTTCTATAGGTATTTCAAGTATATCTGATATTTGCTTGAAATGCATTTGATCTGCAACATGTATTGTGTCTAGCAACATAAAATCGCTTGATGTCTCTTTAGGGCAAATAGAATGCTCATTGCTGTAATTCATTATATAAGTAGCAGCTATAAATGCGGGTACATATCCGCGCGTTTCACGAGGCAGATTATAATAAATAGCCCAATAATCGCGAACACCACCACTTCTAGCAATTGCCTTATTTACATTACCAGGACCACAATTATATGCCGCAATAACCAAGTTCCAGTCGCCATATATATTGTATAAGTCTTTTAAAAAATTTGCTGCTGCTTCTGTAGATTTGTAGGGGTCGCGACGCTCATCAACCAAGCTATTTACTTCTAAGTTATATTGTTTACCTGTTCTCAACATAAATTGCCACAAGCCAGTTGCTCCCATACGAGATACTGCTACAGGATTTAAAGCCGATTCTATAACTGGTAGAAATTTCAGTTCTAAGGGTAAACCATGCCTAGCTAAAGCTTCTTCGAACATTGGATAGTAATAATTGCCAATTGACAACATATAGCTTACTAAGTCGCGACGTCGTTTAGAGTACATCTCAATGTAGGACTTCACAACAGGATTAAAGGAAAGCTCCATTTCGGTAGGTAGATTGTATAACCTTTGCATATATACCGAGTCGCTATAAGTTACATTAGGTCCTTGTGTACAGTTATCATCGGTACTTGAAAAATGAATTTGCCAGTTATTTAGCAAGCTTTCTATATCTTCGTCTAAGCTTTGTGGAGCTACTATTGAGCTATCAACAACAATGGAAGTATCTTTACTTTTATTCGTCTTTGTAATAGTAGTTTGATTTTGAGAAATCAAATAAGAAGAACTTGCAAGGAAGATTATAAATACTGTAAGAATACTTTTTCTCATAATCATTAATAATAAAATGTTTTTTAGAACCTTACACTGCATTGAAATCCAATACTGTTGGCTAAAAAATCAGTTTTCTGGATAAGAGCGGGTTCTATTCTTAAAGATAAGTCTGAGCTTATATTAAAGTCAAATAATTGAGCATCTACATAAGCGTCTACAATACTTAAAGCATACATAGCTACTGTGCCAATTATGCTTAAATCGCGATAACGACGATAGAAGTCTTTACGTCGCTTCATCACATTTGCCAGCCAAGCTTGGTCAACTGTTTCAGGGTCTACCCCATAAGGCAAGAAGTTTTTCCAACTATCAGTTTCTGGGTCTTCATCCATTATATCTTTATACCCACTTGAGTAATCGGTATAATACCTATTATTCCACGTTATAGCATATGTAAAGCCCAAAAAACCTCCATATACTATTGGAAGCTTCCAATATTTGCGATTATATATTTGTCCCAGACCTGGAAATATAGCTGCATAAATGAGCGCTTTAGTTGGATCGGGTTTAAACTCATGTAATTCTAGCGTCATGGGTAGTTCTGTAGTATCTTTAGCTATAACTACCGAACTAGCCATGACCATAGTATCTGTTTTGACAGGTGAATCCATGATAGGCTCAACTATTGTATCTACAATATGAGTAAGGGTATCTGCAGTAATTACGGGCAAGGTATCGTTTAGATGCTGTTGCAAACTTTCTTGAGAATAACTAAATGTTATACTCAAAATAAAACAGCATATAATCTTAGCTTTGAGAAACCTCATAAGAGTGGTTGTTTATTTTTTAATTACGTCGAATATTCCAATAATTCTCTCTAAATCTTCGTTAGAATTAAATGGAATTGTGATTTTTCCTTTTCCTGTCTTTGAGTATTTAAACTCTACAGGAGTATTGAAAAAGCGCGACAGATGATTTTTCAACGCATCAAAATCGTCTGAAGTTTTTTGAACAGGTTTTGTAGGTTTATTTTTATTGGATAGCTCTGCAATTTCTTTTTTCACAATAGCCTCAACTTTTCTTACAGAAAGCCCCTCCTTTACAATTCTATTATACAGACTGAGCTGAATCTCGGGATCTGGAATTGTAACTAAAGCGCGAGCATGCCCCATATCTATTTTTTTGTCTTTTACACCTATTTGCAACTCAGCAGGAAGTTTAAGTAAACGCATATAATTGGCAATAGTTGTACGTTTCTTACCCACCCTTTCACTCAGTTCTTCTTGTGTAAGAGATTGTGAGTCTATAAGCTTTTGATAGGTCAATGCAATTTCAATTGCATTTAAATCTTCACGTTGAATATTTTCTATCAAAGCCATTTCCATCACATCATCATCATCAACGGTCTTCACATAAGCGGGTATAGCTTTCAAATTCAACATCATTGATGCTCTATATCGTCTTTCTCCTGCTATAATCTGATATGTGCCGTCTTCTAATTCGCGTAGTGTAATTGGCTGTATTACACCAATCTTTTTAATAGATGTAGCCAATTCTTGCATGGTTTCATCATCAAAATCTACACGTGGTTGATCAGGGTTTGGTTTAATTTTCTCAATATTCACCTCACTTATAAACGATGAACCTTTGGTTTCATTATCGTCCATCGTAATTAGTGCATTCAATCCTCTTCCTAAAGCTTTTCTCTTGGCCATTTTTATTTTTGTCCTATAAGTAAACTACAATTATTCGTTTTTGTCTATCAGTTCCTTTGCTAGCTGCATATGATTTACTGCCCCGCGCGAACCAGCATCGTACATAAGAGCTGGTTTAGCATGACTTTGCGATTCGCTCAGAGTTACATTCCTGTGGATAACCGATGTGAAAACCAACTCTTGGAAATGCTGTTTAACCTCTTCGTATATTTGATTGTGAAGGCGCAATCTTGAGTCATACATTGTAAGAGCAAAACCCTCAATTTCTAGATTTGGATTTATTTTAGACTTTATGATCTTTATTGTATTTAGTAATTTGCTTAAACCTTCAAGAGCAAAATACTCACACTGTACAGGTATGATCACTGAGTCGGCAGCGGCTAGTGCATTCACTGTAATAATACCTAGTGAGGGAGAACAGTCAATCAATATATAATCATATTTATTTTTAACACTTTCTAAAAGGTTATACATCTTTTTCTCTCTATTCTGAAGTTGAACCATTTCCAATTCAGCTCCCACCAAATTGATATGCGAAGGAAGAATATCAATTCTTTCAAACTCTGTTTTAATGATAATATCTAAAACAGACTTTTCTCCAATCAAACCTTCATAAAGTGTATTATGACTTTTTCTGACATCAATTCCCAAACCTGACGAAGCATTTGCTTGTGGATCTGCATCAACAACTAAAACAGTTTTTTCTAATGCAGCCAACGAGGCAGCTAAATTGATGGTTGTAGTCGTTTTCCCAACGCCCCCTTTTTGATTAGCTAATGCTATTATTTTACCCATACTTATTTGTTATTCTTTAGAACAGCAAAATAAGGAATAAATTGGATATTTCTATGTTAATTAATTAGAAGATTGACTTTTTTGTTGATAACTTGATGGAAAACGGAGCTAAACTGTTACAAAAAAATCTTTTTATCATTATTTGAAATATTAATGGTTTATGAAAAACAAGGACAAACAAAACTAACAACCGATTTATTTCAAAATAAAAAAAATAAAAAAAACCGGTTGTCAATCTTTCAACTGACAACCGGTTTATATATTTGATTGAAACTAAGTTTCTATACTTATTCTGCTACTACTTCAAAAGGCAGCTCAATAGAAACTTCTTTATGAAGTCTTACTGTTGCAGTATATGTACCAATCTCTTTCACTTGATCTTTGATCAAAATGAATTTACGGTCAACTTCAAATCCTTTTTTAGCTAATTCTTCAGCTATCTGAATATTTGTTACAGAACCAAATATAGTTCCAGTTGTACTAGTTTTAGCTCCAATAGTTAGTGTAGTACCTTCCATTCTTTGTGCAAATGCTTCTGCCTCTTTCTTCAACTGCTCTAGTTTATGAGCGCGCTGTCTGTTGTTTTCGGCAATAACTTTTTTTGCAGACTCAGAAGCCATAATAGCTTTTCCTCGTGGAATAAGAAAGTTTCTTGCGTAACCTCTCTTTACTTCCACAATGTCATCTTTATAGCCTAAGTTTACTATATCTTCTTTTAATATTACTTCCATTGTTTTTCCTCCTTTTTATTTATTTCATTAAATCGGTTACGTATGGTAGCAAAGCTAAGTGACGAGCTCTTTTTACCGCTTGCGCAATACGACGTTGAAATTTTAGTGATGTACCTGTGATACGACGAGGTAATATTTTACCTTGCTCGTTCAAGAATCTTTTCAAAAACTCTGGATCTTTGTAATCTATATACTTGATACCGTTCTTTTGAAAACGACAATACTTCTTCTTTTTAACATCAACTGAAACAGGCGTTAAGTATCTAATTTCTGATTGTTTGGCCATTGTTTTATTTCCTCCTTTTTAAATTATTTTACTTCAGGTTTTGCAGCTTCGGTAGTTGTAACTGCTTCTTTTTTAGAAGAACGATTTCTTCTTCTTTTTTCCGAATACTCAAGTGAGAACTTGTCATGTCTGGTTGTTAAGAAACGAAGAACGCGCTCATCGCGACGGAAATTCACTTCTAGACCAGCGATCAATGATGGATCGGCATTAAACTCTAACATGATGTAAAAACCTGTTGATTTTTTGTCGATTGGATACGCTAGTTTGCGTATACCCCAACTTTCTTCGTTTATAATTTCGGCCCCTTTGTCCGTTAGGAGGGTTTTGAATTTTTCTACCGCTTCCTTCATCTGAGCATCAGACAAAACGGGAGTCAAAATGAAAACGGTTTCGTAATTATTCATACTAAAGTTATTTGTAATTAATTATATAATAAAAATTGAGGTGCAAAGATACTGATATTTCTTTATCAAGACAAAACATTTGTTTTTTATTTTCATTCATATCTGCACAATACCATCTATTTATAATATATTTTGTATCTTGTACAAGATTCATACAACTTTTCTTTGCTTGCAGTGTTTTATATGATTGTATAAATTCAAAACTACATAAATATTACAAATGAATAATCTAAAAAATATTGAGAACCAAGTAATGGTGATCTTTGGAGCTTCTGGCGATTTGGCATATAGGAAGCTTATACCAGCTATTTTCGATTTACACGAAAACAAATTACTACCAACACACTTTGCTGTTTTAGGAGTTAGTAGAAGTGTTATTAGCGATAACAACTTTCGAGAAAAAATGAAAGAGGGCATCAAAACGTTTGCCCACTACAAAAATGCTAGCGATAAAGCAATAGATTCTTTTTTATCGAAAATGTTTTATTTAAGCATGGACACCGAAGATGGTAATGAATATGGTTTACTTAAGAAAAAGCTGTCTGAAATTGATGAAAAATATAAAACAGAAAAAAACTATATTTTCTACTTATCAACCCCGCCTCAACTATACTCAAAGATTCCAAGGTTTTTATATGGGCAAGGACTGAACTTACAAAGGAAAGGTTTTCGCAGAATTATTATCGAAAAACCTTTTGGTCACGACCTTAAATCTGCTCAGGATTTAAACAAAGAGCTCCTTGATTTTTTCGATGAAGATCAAATATATCGCATCGATCACTATCTAGGCAAGGAAACAGTGCAAAATCTTATGGTGACAAGATTTGCAAATGGAATATACGAACCTCTATGGAACAGAAACTATATACAACGTGTAGAAGTTAGTGCAGCCGAAAGTATAGGTGTGGAAGGACGCGGAGGGTATTATGATCAAGCTGGAGCTTTACGCGATATGGTGCAAAACCATCTTATGCAGCTGGTAGCGCTTATTGCTATGGAGCCACCAACAAAGATTAATGCAGAGGCTATTAAATACGAAAAAATGAAAGTCTTTCAGGCTTTGCACCCCCTTACGGAGAGTGACTTGAAAAGAAATGTTATACGCGGACAATATTCTGCATCAAAAATAAGAGGCGATGTGGTTGCGGGATATCGTGAAGAAGAAAGAGTGGACAAAGAATCGCGTACTGAAACATTCTTTGCAATGAAATTCTTTATTGATAACTGGCGATGGGCAGGAGTTCCGTTCTATATCCGCACAGGAAAAAGATTGCCCACACGTGTATCTGAAATTGTTATACATTTTAAACCATCGCCTCAACAACTTTTTTGTGATAATGAAGATAACGACAATCAGCTAATCTTGCGTATTCAGCCAGACGAAGGAATCTTACTTAAAACAGGCATGAAAATGCCAGGAAGTGGATATGACGTAAAATCGGTTAATATGGACTTCCACTATACCGACCTTGACGACCACTATATTCCCGAAGCTTACGAACGATTAATTTTAGACTGCATGATAGGAGATAGCACTCTTTTTATGGATGGTCCAGCTGCGGAAGAAACATGGAAATTTGTTCAACCCATACTTGACTATTGGGAAAACGACAAGAATGCGCCTCTTTATGGATATCCTGCAGGTTCGTGGGGACCAGAGGTAAGTGACAACTTGATAGAAGGAGAAAACCAAAAATGGCGCTACCCTTGCAAAAACTTGTCAGACGATGGTATTTATTGCGAATTATAAACTATATTTATTGATATGAAAACAAAAGTATTTGATAATTTAAACGATTTAAACAAGGATTTTACCTTGTGGCTAAAAGAACTTTTAGCTGAAAAAGAAGATTTAACAATAGCTCTTTCGGGAGGAAATACTCCAAAATCGCTATTTAAATATTGGGCTACCAATCATGCAGAAGACATTGATTGGAGTAAAATTAAATTCTTTTGGGGAGACGAACGCTGTGTATGGCCAGAAAGTGACGACAGTAACTACAAAGCAGCCAAAGAAAACCTGTTTGATCATGTGTCAGTGTCTAGCGACAATATCTTCCGTATAAGAGGTGAGAATGACCCCTATAAAGAGGCTAGAAGCTACCAAGAGGTGATGCAAAATGAATTGGAGACTATAAATGGAGTGCCGCAATTTGATGTTGTAATGCTAGGCATGGGCGAAGACGGGCACACTGCATCAATTTTCCCACACGAAATGAATTTGTGGGATAGCCACAATATGTGTGTTGTGGCCACACATCCCAAAACTAAACAAATGCGTATTAGCCTATCGGGCCAAACCATTAATGCTGCAAAGAACGTAGTGTTTTTGGTAACAGGTGCTCCAAAAGATAAAATAGTGAAGGCTATAATTGAAGATAACGAAAATGCGCAAGAAAAATATCCAGCAGCTAAAGTACAACCTACATCGGGCAATTTAACTTGGTATTTGGATAGTTATGCGGGTAGAGAGTTGAAAGGGAACAAATAAAAATGTTTTGCAAAAGCTTTCATTAAAATAAAATAAGAAGCAAGCTAAATAAAATAAAAACCCGTAGACATTATTTGTTTACGGGTTTTTATTTGAATACTAATAAGCCTGTCAAAAATAAATCCATTTATAAACCATCGCCATAAGACCTCATCATTCATTGACTCAAAGCTAAGGTCTCTGAAAAAAAGTGCGAATTATTGATAAACCTTTTTCCTCACTATTTGTTTAGTGACTAAACAAAATAAATAACACAATTTACATGTTACTAAGAAGACTTTTTATACTGGTCATCATCATGACTACTTTTCTCTCTACGTTTGCTCAAATAGACAATGCTGTGGTATCGGGCCTAGTGCGCCACGAAGGAACTAAAGAACTGTTGCCCTACGTAAATATAGTGGTTACGGATAGCGATGACTCATTTCTGACAGGAACAATTACTAACGAAAAGGGCATTTTTACTATTGAGGGCCTTAGCACAGGAGACTATTCTGTAAAAGTTTCATTTATAGGATTTACTGAGCAAACTATACCCTTCCATGTTGGTAGATTGAATAATTTTCTAGATTTAGGAACAATCTCTTTGGTAGAATCTGCAACACAACTGGATGAAGTAACCGTTACAGCTACAAGAATGGAGGTTTCATCGGCAATGGATAAGAAGACCTTTGCAATTGAAGATAACATTAGCCAACAAGGTGGATCGGCTCTGCAGGTTATGCAAAATTTACCTGGAGTAACCATCGATAGAGATGGTAAGATATTTCTTCGTGGTAGCGATAAAGTAACTATTCTGATAGACGGAAAGCAAACTGCCATGACTGGGATGGGATCTCAATCTGGTCTCGATAATATTCCCGCTTCTGCAATTGCAACGGTTGAGATTATAAACAATCCATCAGCAAAACACGATGCTAGTGGAATGGCGGGCATCATTAATATTGTGTTTAAAAAAGATCAAGAATTTGGTTGGAATGGTAAGGCTGGTATTACGCTTGGAGTTGGAGCTTTAGCAGAAAAAGAACCCAATCTATCGGGCATTCGCAAACAATATAGCTATACTCCAAAAGTGAACCCTTCGTTTTCTGCCAACTACAAACACGAGAAAACAAACTTTTTTGTTCAAGCCGACATGCTCTATCACAAACAAATGATGAAGAATGAATTTACACAACGCACTTACGCCAATGGCGATGTGGTGAATCAGCAATTTCTTGAAAACAGAAAACAACCCATTTATAATATAAATGCGGGAGTAGACTACAACCCTAATAAGAGAAATACATTTACATTCTCTACGTTATTCAACTATCGCGAATACACCGATCTTGGTGATATACCTTATAATAATGCGGCTGGTAATAGAATAAGACTATGGCAATATTATGAAAACGAAGTAAATCAAACCTTGTTTGCTACCGTTACTCACAAGCACTCTTTCAACCAACCTGGACATAGCCTCACATCGTCTTTTAATTATTCGTTCCGACGAAAAGACGAACTGTTCAATTTCGAAAACAAACTCTACAACCCTAATACAATAGGCACAGACACTACAGGTTTAGTTGCAGATGAACACATATTTGACTTGACAGTTGATTATTCAAAACCCTTAAAAACAGGTAGGCTTGAAGTAGGAACAAAGCAACGTGCACGCAATTTTCCGAATGATATCTTCTTTAAACCCGGCAACAACTCAATACTTGATACAGGTTTATCGGGCAGCGCAGAGTACAGAGAGTGGCTTTCGGCAGTTTATGGAACTTACATTTACGAACATAAAAAATTTGAGCTTGAAGCAGGTCTTAGATTAGAGTATGCCAATGTTGACTACTTGGTTGACCCCAATCACAAGGTGTACGAAAGCACAGGCTTTGACTATATAGACCCTTTTCCCAGTGTGAGAGCTACGTGGTTGATTAGCGATAATAGCAGACTATCAGCATTCTATAATAGACGTGTTGATAGACCATCTGAAAAAGAATTACGCACATTTCCAACTTACGCAAGCCCCGAAATTCTTTCGATGGGTAATCCAAACCTTAAACCTCAGTTTACACAATCGGTTGAGCTGGGTTTTAGACAATCGTGGAATGGTGGCTATCTATACAGTGCAGCCTACCATAGAATTTCGACCGATATTCTAACTAAGATTATAACAGAAGTGCCAACAGACGAACCTTCTTCAACCCTACTGGCTGAAGTGAACCAAAACGCCGATAAAGGACAAAACACAGGGATAGAACTTGTTCTAAATCAAGAATTGGGAAGCAAAGTAAGGCTTAATGCTAATGGAAATATTTACAGAAATGAAATTGGTGCTTTCTCCATTGTAAATGCTTATCCAAGCAACATTCCATTTACTGGAGAGAAGCAGTCAATTGTTTCGGGTAATGCTAAACTCAATATAATTGCCAAAATATTTAAAGACACAGAGCTGCAAGTAACAGGTACCTATCTAGCTCGCGATATTATTCCACAAGGTAAAATTCTAGCTCAATACTCTATTGATGCAGGATTGACTAAAAAGATACAGAATGGCAACGGAGAGCTCTTCATAAATGCAAGCGATATTCTAAATACGCTTGTAATGCGCTATGAAATTAAAGGTGAAACCTTTAATCTTGTTTCTGATGATTATTATGAGACACAAGTTGTGCGTGTGGGGTATCAGTATAGGTTTTAGATGCAGTAAGCAAACGCTACAACACCTATTATAAGTCATAAAAAGATAATTCGGACCTTGCATCAATGATGTAAAAGAAGTAAAAAAAGACAAACAATATTCAATTTGCCAGAATTTATCTTATATTTGCACTTCATGTAATACATTGTAAAGTATAGGCCAAATAGAGATAACTATCTTGGTATAAACTTTACAATATAATATTATTAACAATATAATAAAACAAAATTATGTCAGATCAAAAAGTGTTTAGAGCAAGTGCTGAAAGTAAGGGAAAAGCAAAGCAATTACGTCTTTTTGCTCTCTTAGCTTGGATTATTGCTATTGCAGGAGAGGTATTTGCCATCTTAAAATTAATCAGTAACGAAACCCTCGTTTGGTTGATAGTAGCGATTGTAGTAATATTGATTTTAGCCATTACCGGATCGATGCTTTGGAAAAAAGCAAATCGCTTAGATCCAGCTTCCAAAAAAGATAAGGTGAGATTTTTCATTCAAAATCAGTTGGGAGCTATTATGGGCGTATTGGCATTTTTGCCCTTGGTGATTCTCATTTTTATGAATAAAGATGTTGATGGCAAAACAAAAGGAATTGCAGGTTCTATAGCAGTAGTTGCTTTGATATTGGCAGGCATATCTGGAGCTGACTTTAACCCTCCATCTATTGAACAGTATACCCAAGAGATTAATGAACAAACTAACACACTAAAGAAGCTAAACTTTGATAACGACAATGTATATTGGACTAAAGCAGGAAACAAATATCACATATTTGAAGATTGCCAACATATCAAAGATAGAGATGAAATAAACAATGGAACTGTAAAAAACTCATGGGAAGAAAAAGGTATCTCTGAGCTTTGCAAAACCTGTGAAAAAAGAGCTATAAGAGAGAGGAAAGATATAAATATTGAAGATGTTATTCCTGATGAACTAAGTGAATAAGGTTTAACTAAAACGATACAAAATGGCAAGGGAGAAATCTTCATAAACGCCAGCGATATTCTAATATACACTTGTTATGCGTTATGAAATTGAGGGAGAATCCTTTAATTTAATATCAGATGATTATTATGAAACACAAGTGGTACGTGTGGTGTATCAGTATAGGTTTTAGGGGGGGGATGGTTAAATCAATAGACCTTATTTGAACTGATTCAGATGTAGAGACGCAATGCTTTGCGTCTCCATGTCAAAGCTAAATACAACATCTTGTCACTTAAACAAACTCTCTAACTTTACAACAATGGAGAAATTCCAAAATAAATACCGCATACCTTCATCCCGTGCACGATTTTGGAATTATAGATGGAGTGCAGAGTATTTTATCACTATCTGCACTCACAATCAAAAGCCATATTTTGGAGAAATAATCAATGAGGAAATGACTCTATCAGCAATTGGAGAAATTGTCAATACAGAATGGTTGAAAACATTTGAAATACGCCCTGAAATGAATTTGTTTATGGGCGAATTTGTGATAATGCCAAATCATTTCCACGCTATTATTGGAATTGGTGAAAACATGTATAATTTGGAACAAGATTTAATTGATGATAGAGAGACTGTCAATAGTAAAGACGCAAAGCATTGCGTCTCTACAAGCGATGCTATGTCAAATAGTGCAACGAAGAACAAGTACGGATCTCAATCAAAAAACTTGTCTTCTATCATCCGTGGATTTAAATCTAGTGTAACTAAACAGGCACGAATAATTAATAATAATTTCGCATGGCAATCTCGCTACGATCACATTATTCGTACTGATAAATCATACAATACTATTGTTGAATATATTGTTGACAATCCACTAAATTGGGGAAAAGACAAATTCTTTGTGGAGTAAATCCTACGCCGTCCTCACCCTATAATGACAACTCACCTTCCCTTTTGTCATATTTGTGAGCTTTGCTTTTATTAAACGCTTCCGAATGGCAGAAATATGATCAACAAACAATATGCCGTCGATGTGGTCATATTCATGTTGAATAACACGGGCAGTGAAGCCTGTGTAAGTTTCAGTGTGTGGTTCTAGGTTTTCATCGAGGTATTCTATTTCAATTGTGCCTTGGCGAGGCACACTTTCGTGAATATTAGGAATACTAAGGCAACCCTCTTCTGCAAAGGCTATATCGCCAGTGCGACTAGTAATGCGTGCATTAATAAATACTTTCTTGAGGTCTTTGTATTGTGGGTTTTCCTCATCGGCCAATGGAGAAAGATCAATTACAAAAATTCTATCTTCAAGACCAACTTGTGGAGCAGCCAAACCAATGCCCTCTGCATTATGCATAGTTTCGTACATATTATCAATCAACTCTTTCAAGTTGGGATAAAAAGCATCAATATCTTGCGTCATTTTTCTCAGCACGGGGTGACCATATATGTATATAGGTAAAATCATAATATAATAATAGTTTTATTTTTTTCTTTTCTATGTTTGTCTGCTAGGGAAAATTCATTCGTCGCCCCTCCATATATCCTTGTAAGATAATGGTAGCACTTATTTCATCGACCAATGCTTTGTTCTGGCGTTGCTTTTTCTTCAAACCTCCATCAATCATGGTTTGATGTGCCATTTGCGAGGTGAAACGCTCATCGGAATATTCTACTGGAATATCTGGAATCTCTTTTTGCAACTTTTTTACAAATGGTTTTATATATTGCATACTTTCAGACTCCTCGTAATTCATTTGGCGTGGCAGTCCAATGATGATTAGTTCTACAGACTCTTTCGCAATATAATCTTTCAAAAAACTGATTAAAGTATGTGAGGGTACAGTTGTGAGTCCATTTGCAATAATTTGCAATGTATCGCTCACAGCTATTCCCGAGCGTTTTCTTCCATAATCTATCGCTAATAATCGAGCCATATTAATCAGTGTTTTATATCAAAACTTTTTCGTTTCAATTCAAAATCTTTACCAAGATATTTCTCACGCACTACTTCGTTGGCTGCTAACTCCTGAGCAGTACCTTGAAAAAGCACTTTCCCTTCAAATAGCAAATAGGCCCTATCAGTAATACTTAATGTTTCGTTTACATTATGGTCGGTAATTAATATGCCAATATTACGATATTTCAATTGTGCCACTATCGATTGTATATCTTGCACTGCAATGGGGTCTACACCCGCAAAAGGTTCGTCAAGCATTATAAATTTAGGGTCGATAGCCAAACAGCGTGCTATCTCAGAACGACGTCTCTCACCACCCGATAATTGATCGCCTAAGTTTTTGCGCACTTTGTGCAGACCAAACTCATCAATCAAACTCTCCATTTTCTCAAGTTGCTCAGCACGACTCTTATTAGTCATCTCTAACACCGAAAGTATATTATCTTCGACCGACATTTTGCGGAAAATAGAAGCTTCTTGTGCCAAATATCCAATTCCATATTGGGCACGCTTATATACAGGAAACTTTGTGATATTTTGGTTGCCCAGAAATATTTCTCCTTCATTGGGCACAATTAAACCCACAGTCATGTAAAAAGTGGTTGTTTTGCCTGCACCATTTGGTCCAAGTAAACCCACAATCTCACCCTGCTTCACATCAATAGAAACATGGCTTACTACAGTACGTTTACCATACTTTTTCACCAAATTTTCGGTGCGAAGCACTAAGTGTTCTTGCGCTTTTGGCGCATCAGTAACAATGTTATCCATTGTTTCCGTGTTGTTGTTTTCTATGTTGTTATTTAATTGCTCGTTATCCATCTGTTTCCAATATTTATGCAAAGATACAAAATCTAAAAGAGTAGCATGTTATTTCAAGCTTAGAACTTCTATAGAAATGAAAATGAATGTTATTCACTAATTATTATCTCGGCCGATTTTACATCTCCACTTATAGGAGGATTATTTTTTGTCAGGCGCACTTCCAATGATGTTATCAACGGAAACTCACCCTTTATGGATTTATATATTCGCATTGCCACATGCTCCAACAATTTAGAAGGTTGCTCCATTTCGGTTTTCACCAAATCATATACAGCAGCATAACTTATAGTATCATCAACATTGTCTGATTCGCATGCACGAGATAAATCTGCTGTCAGACATATATTTACTACGTAGTTATTGCCAACTTTTGTTTCTTGTGCAAGTACTCCATGATAGGCATAAAATTGCATATCGTTGAGCCTAATACTTGTTTTCATTGTCTGTTTGTTTGTTATTCAAGGGCAAAAGTAGCTATTATAAACGACCTTGTGATATCTTTCTATATAAATTATAATATTTGCATTACACTAACCAACCTATTCACAGAAAGCAACTACCCTAAACTCACTCAATAAAACTTTGCAAAAAAAATAAATGAAATGAAATTAGATGCTTCAAAATAAAGAAATGAAAGAAAAATTGATCAAAACAAAGAAATTCTTCAAATAATCTATGGAATAGACATATACCGCTTATTTATAGACGAAACTAACAACCTACTCTACCAGCACCCTAAATCAGTCTATAAAAACACCTATACAGCTGAATATTAGACCATAACAACCACTCTAACAGTTGCATGTCATTAAACTATTCGCTATATTTGAACTCAATATAGCAGTACAAACCCTTTAAAAACTTTGGATATGAAAAAGTATTTATTTTTAGTAGCAACATTATTGCTAACAGTAAGCATGTCTGTTTCGGCACAAAACTACAATAATAGAGGAAAAGCCGGTAATAGAGGCAGCAACATGAACAACAGGCGTAGCGAGCAGATGATGAGAATGTCACCACAAGAAAGAGTAGATTTGATGACAAAAGAGCTTGATTTAACAACAGAGCAGGCCGCTAAAGTATTAGCTTTAACTGAAAAGCAAGAGGCAGAACGAGTTAAACAAGTTACCGAAAACAGAAAACTACGCGATTTAGGACCTCAAGACCGTGACGCTCGTCGAAAAGAGATGCGTGAAACGAGAGACCAACAAGTAAAAGAACATTATGCTGAACTTGAAAAAGTTATTGGTAAAGAAAAATTAGACAAATGGAACGATTTACGTAAAGATCTAAGAAATGCTAACCGTGCAGGAAGAATGGACGGACGTGGTTATAATCGCAACAATAAAAGAAATATTGGCAACAAAAGAAACTTTGACAACAGACGAAGTGATAATATGATGAGAATGTCACCACAAGAAAGAGTAGATTTGATGACAAAAGAGCTTGATT
>CAZBVD010000018.1:0-18053 GCA_964495235.1 uncultured Dysgonomonadaceae bacterium
AATTAAAAGATATTTCAAGAAAAAGGGAACAATAAATTTATGTTCTTGTCTTATTAGTAACAGTTGATAATAACTCTTGTGAAAATATGACAAATAAACAATTTCCTAATATTAAATTCCCCGATATTCTTCAAGATGAAAAATTCCTTAGATGGCGATTCTTTTGTGATGCCGAAACTGATGCATATTGGAATGATTTACTCTCTGAATATCCAGAGATAAAAAAGGAAATAGCATTGGCAGATGAATATCTGAAAAAAAACATCTTCAAAAAAAATGCATTTAGATCTACTGATAAAGAGAGATTATTAAAAAGGATTCAACAAAATTTACATCGTAATAGTAAAAGGAAAAGAGTAAATATCTGGATGAGATATGCAGCAGTTGCATGTGTTATAGTAACAATTGGAGTTGTTTCTTTGATTATTCAAAAACAGATTATGCAACCAGAAGAAATAATTACTGGCAACTTATTAGATTCAGAAGATATCCAGTTAATAGTAAATAATAAACCAAGATCTTTTAGCCAAAATGTTACAATTAAAATTGGTTCTGATGGAGTTGCTAAAGTTCATGAAGAGAGTGAGCAAAATGCAAATATTGATATTGATATTACCCAAAACACAATCAATAAGCTAATTGTTCCTTACGGAAAACGGTCATCTCTAGAGTTGTCAGATGGAACAAAAATAACACTTAACTCTGGGTCTTCTCTTGAGTTTCCCTCAGTTTTCACTACTAACAGTCGCAAAGTTAAACTTAGAGGTGAAATGTATATTGAAGTTGCGCATGATGAAAAGAAACCTTTTTATGTAGAAACCTCCGATTTTGAAATATCTGTGCTTGGTACAACTTTTAATGTGTCTGCTTACGAAAGTCAACCTCAGTCAGTAGTGCTGGTTGAAGGTAGTGTAAATTTAAAATCGAAGGATAACCACGAGATAAAACTACTTCCTAGTCAAATGGCTGTTTATAATGGTGGCTTTGAGAAGAGAAACGTAGATTTGGATCAGTATATAAGTTGGAAGAAGGGATATGTTTTACTGAATAACGTGCCTATTTCAAAGGTTCTTAATTATATTGAGCGATACTATAACTTATCATTCAATTATGATGAAAACATCAACTTGATGAATGAAACCTGTAAGGGTAAGCTTTATTTATCTGAAAATGTAGATAATGTTTTGAACGCTATTGCTTTATTGTCATCAACATATTATAAAAGAGAAGGTAACGTATTATATATTACAAATAAACTTAATTAACAGGACTTTATTTATGAATGGAAATCAAAAAAAAATTGGTATTGCAACAAATGCAATCAGCATGAAAAAGAAGCTAATTACGGTGTTTATTGAGTATTTTAATAATTAAATTGTAAAGATCTATGAAATATTATTGGGTTAATAATAAAACAGCATTCAATAATCAGAATAGGATATTAAAAACGCTAAAGGTCTTATTCTCTTTTTTGTTTATAACTTTAATATCTTTAAATGCAAATACTTACTCTCAGAATAAAATTAGCTTGAGTTTTGAGAACGTGTCTATAAAGGATGTGTTTTCTGAAATCGAGAATAAAAGTGACTATATTTTCCTTTTTTCGGGAAATATAGATAGTGAAATGAATGAAAAAGTGAATATCACTGCTTTATCTGAGACTATAGAGAAAGTGCTTGATTCTGTAATTAAAGATACAGACTTAAAATATAGTGTTCTTGAAAAACAAATTATTGTTTATAAAGAAGGCTCTAAAGAAGAATCTGCTAAAAATACTCCAGTCTTGGTAGCACAGCAGCAAAAAAAGAAAATTGCAGTCTCTGGAATATTAGAAGATAAAACAGGTGAACCCATTGCAGGTGTAACAATACGTGTAAAGGGTACAATGCGAGGAACAACTTCTAAGCCAGACGGAAGTTTCTATATTACTCTTGATCCAGAAACTGAAAACACTTTACAAATTTCATGTGTTAGTTTCAGATCAAAAGAAGTAGTTGTTACCAAAGATGAACATCTGCATTTGGTGCTTGAAGATGATGTGAACGTTATGGAGGCTCTAGTAGTAACAGGAATTTTCACAAGGAAATCAGACAGTTATACTGGTGCAGTAAAAACAATAAAGGCTGAAGAGCTGGCTAATGTGGGTAATACTAATATTTTACAAGTTTTGAAAGATATAGATCCTGCATTTCAAGTGATTGAAAGTGGACAATTTGGTTCAGACCCCAATCGTATGCCAGAAATTCAAATGCGTGGAGCATCTAGTTTTTCTGACATGAAAAATAAATATCAAACAAATCCTAATCAACCTCTATTTATTGTTGATGGCTTTGAGCAAAGCATCAATAAGGTTATGGATATGGATATGAACAGGGTAGAGTCTGTGACTTTACTTAAAGATGCTACGGCTAAAGCTCTCTATGGTTCAAAAGGTGCTAATGGAGTAGTTGTAGTTGAAACAAAGAAACCTGAGATTGGGAAAATTAAAGTAAATTATACTGGAAGTTTAAATATACAAGCACCAGATTTAACAAGTTATAATTTGAGTAATGCTCGTGAAAAACTTGAGATAGAACGTCTGGCTGGTGTGTATACATCTTCAACTAATAACCCATTAACTCAACAACAACTTGACGAGGAGTATTATTTACTTAAAAAAGAAGTTGAGCGTGGTGTAGATACATATTGGTTGAATAAGCCTTTAAGAGTTGGAATAGGAAATAAGCATGCTCTTAACTTAGAAGGAGGAGACGAATTTATTCGTTATAGCTTAGATGTGAATTACAACGATGTAAAAGGTGTTATGAAGGGTTCTGATAGGCAAACTATTGGTGGAGGGTTTATGTTTTCTTATCGCTATAAAAACTTACTTTTTAGAGAACATCTTTCTGTAACTCATAACAAAGCTGAGAATTCGCCTTATGGAGATTTTTCGGAATATGCTAGGCTGAACCCATACTGGCAATCTCACAATGATGATGGAACAGTAAAAGAAATTATTGGACATTATAATATAGCCAATTTGCAAGGGAGTCATCCCATTTATAATCCATTGCTAAATGCAAAGTTAAATTCAACCAATAATAGTTTGTATACAGATATAACAAACAACTTTTATATTGAGTGGAATATAACAGATGCATTGAAGGCAACAGGTAGAGTTGGTTTTACATATAGATCTAATGAGTCGGATGTTTTTTATCCACGCGATCATACAATGTTTAGAAAAGAAAACATGACTGATGAAGAGTATTTTAAACGCGGACAGTATACTAAACAGAACGGGAAGATGTCAAACTTAGTTACAGATGTTGGATTGAACTATTCCAAGGTGTTTGATAAACATGTTCTCTTTACTAATGCATTGTGGAGCGTTGGGCAATACAGCACAGAATCTGTTTCTTTTCAAGCTGAAGGTTTTGCAAATAATAAGCTAGACTATATTACTCATGCTCAGCGATATATGGAGGGTGGAAAACCATTTGGTGATGAGTCCTTATCAAGAGACGTAAGTGGATTATTATCTACTAACTATTCTTATGACAATCGTTACCTTGTTGATGCTAACTATCGCGCTAATGCATCTTCTCTTTTTGGAGCTAATAATAGATGGGGACACTTCTGGTCTTTTGGATTGGGTTGGAATTTGCATAACGAATCATTTATGAAAAACATAACATGGTTGCAACAACTAAAGTTAAGAGGATCTACAGGGTATACTGGTTCACAAAACTTTAATTCATATCAAGCAATATCAACCTATAGATATTACGGAAACGAAGTTTATGATAACATTATTGGTTCTTATTTGCTTGGATTACCTAATCCAGATCTATTATGGCAAAAAACACAAGACAATAATATAGGTCTTAATATTAGTTTTTTGAATCGTGTGGATTTGACTTTAGATTACTATGTTAAGAATACAAGTAATTTGCTTACTCCAGTTTCAATTCCTCCCTCTGTTGGATTCGCATCATATACAGAAAATTTAGGTAAATCTCAAAATAGAGGTGTTGAAGGTCAGGTTAATGTTAGAGTTATTAAAATGCAAGAGCAAGATTTCTTTTTTAATGTGTTTGCTTCAATGAATCATAACACAAATAAAATTAAAGAGATTAATACAGCACTCAGAAGTATAAATGATGAAAAAGATGGCGAGAAAGAGCCTAACTATGACCATGAAACAGGCAAAGCCCTTACAACAAAGCCATCTGTTAGATATGCAGAAGGTGCATCAATGAGTGCAATATGGGCCGTGCGTTCATTGGGAATTGATCCAGGAACTGGAAACGAATTGTTTTTGACTAAAGATGGTGATATTACTTATACATGGAACGCACAAGACCAAGTTATTTGTGGTGATGCATTACCAAAATATACAGGAACTTTTGGATTTAATATGGACTGGAAAGGTTTTACGATAAACACTTCTTTCTACTACAGATTAAAAGGACAAATGTATAATCAAACATTGGTTGATAAAGTAGAAGATGCTGACATACAGTATAATGTTGATAAAAGAGTATATACAGGTAGATGGACAGAACCAGGGCAACATGCTCAGTTTAAAAAATTGACGCAACCTAATTATTTCACTCGCCCAACATCACGCTTTGTGCAAAACTTGAATGAGCTGCAAATGACATCTTTGAATATTGGTTATGATTTTAGGAATCAAAGCTTCTTGAAAAAAGGAAATATAGAGCGTTTAAAGCTGAGCTTTTATATGAATGATCTGTTTCGTGTTTCAAGCATTAAAACAGAGAGAGGTACAGACTATCCATTTGCGCGGATGTTTTCATTCCAGGTACAAGCTACCTTCTAATTTGAAACAATAATAAGAAATGATTTATTCAATTTATATTATGAAAAAAAGATTTTTTAAATACAGATTTACAATTATAACTTGCTTATCCATTTTACTACTAACATCGTGTGATGATTGGCTTGATGTAAAGCCCAAAACAGAAATGGATGCAACAGAAATGTTTTCTACTGAAGAAGGATTTAAAGATGCATTGGCGGGTGTGTATACTGCAATGAATCAGCCTTCTCTCTATGGTAGGGAAATGACATTTGGAATGGTAGATGCCGTTGCACAGCAATGGAAAGTTGGGCCATTTCATAAATATGCTGATGCTACTGATTATGAATATGAGTCAGTGAAGATAAAAGGTATATTTGACCAACTATGGGGTGATATGTATAATGCAATTGCAAATGCTAATAGTATTTTAGCCTACATTGATGAACCAACTGCTGTTTTTACAGGAAATAACAGAAATATAATTAAAGGAGAAACACTTGCTTTACGTGCTTATCTACATTTTGATATTTTACGATTATTTGGAGGAGTTGGTGTTAGCGATTCAAGAGAAGACGGAATTCCTTATGTAGATCAGCTAACTAAACGTATAACGCCGTCTGTTTCACCAAAAAAAGTAATTGAAAATATATTGATAGACTTAAAGGAGGCTGCAAAATATTTGGAGGAAGATCCTATTCTAACAGGGCAAAATGCAACAATAGAAGATGATCAAGGTTATCTCATTAATCGCAACTATCACTTAAATTACTATGCAGTAATTGGTTTGATGGCTAGAGTTGAGCTTTATGCTGAGAATTTACCCGAAGCAAAAAGAAATGCACAAATTGTAATAGATGCGCATAATGATAAAAATGTTTTTGAATGGGGGAGAAGCGTGGATGTAGTAAATCCTAAACCAGAGTTGCGAGATAGAACAATATCTAGTGAACATTTATTTGCCCTTAATGTAAGAAAACTAACCGACTATATTGATGGCTACTTCATGGGTACAGATAATCCTTTATTAACACGCATAAATAAGGCTGTTCTTTTTGGAGAGGTTGAGGACTATAGGAAAAACTTTTTTGAAACAATGAACTATGTAGGAGATGTTCCCTCTAAATTGTGGCAGATGAATGGCGCTGTTGTAAACGGTGTATTAATAATGCCTAAACGAGATAGAATGCCTATGATAAAATTGAGCGAAATGTATTACATTGTTGCCGAAAGTAACAAAAGTAATCCTGAGAATGCTATACAGTATATTAATGAAGTATTAACTCACAGAGGATATCAACCATCAGAGTTATTAGATCCAGCGGTTGTAAACACACCAGAAGCAATACAAGAGGCGTTGCTGAAAGAATATCAACGAGAATTTATTGCAGAAGGGCAGCTTTTTTATTATCACAAGAGGAAAAACGACTTGCAGATAAATAATAAAGCAGTAAATTATGTATTCCCTAAACCAGAATTAGAGTTAGAGTTCGGACAATAGAAAACTATGAAAACTATGAATACAAAAATAAAACACTCACTATATATACTATCTTTATTAGTATTATTAGTAGCATGTAAAAAAGATGAAATACCTGTATATGAGGATATAGACAGGGTAAATATTGATTATAGCTCAATGAGTTTGAAAAATGATACAATTCGTATCTCATATGGATTTGTAAATACTCAAAAAGAAATAATTGATTTAGATTTATTGTTGATGGGTTATGCCAAGGCATACGATAGACAAGTTGGTATAAAAATCACAAGCGATGATGGAGCAATTGAAGGAATTCATTATGAAATAGCTACTCCTGTTATTATGCCAAAGAATAAAGTGCAATTAAGCACACCTTTAACTATATTACGTGCTGATGATTTGTTGCAGGAAGGTCCTAAATCGTTTTCTTTAAAGATCATTGATACAGACGAATTAGCGGCTGGTATTAGAACTACTCTTTACGTTCATATATCAGATGATATTCCAGATGCATGGATTGGAGATGCAAATTGGTTTATGGATAAAGTAAGCAAATTTTTTGGAGAGTGTAGTAAAACAAAATATCTCTTTGTATATGAAACCCTTAATGTTTGGGATTTCTCTGATTGGGGTATTTGGGGAATGATGGGGGATGCTGCAAAATTCACACCTGCCAAACGTATACTAAAAGAAAAACTGGCCGAATACGAAGCTGAGCACGGTCCTTTGATGGATCCTGATAAGGGTAGAGTTACTTTTCCTGATTAATTACATTAAAAAAGAAATTTATATATGAAAACCATATTTAAAATTAAACTAGTTTCATTATTATTGCTACCATTACTATTGAGCAGTTGTTTTGAAGATAAAGGCAATTACGATTATCGTGAACTAACAGCATTGGAAATTGATACGGTAGGCTCTGGAGTTAGTCCAGAAATGACCGCTTTTCAATTTGAGAATTTTAAAGTTCCAGTAAAGATAAAGTACGATGGTGATATGAGTAACCTATCATATGAATGGAAACTGTATCCACAATCTCCAACAAAAGATGATGATGATCCACTATATGATGATCCTATTATTTTATCAACTAAAGCTGTATTAGACACTATTATTTATAACACACCTGATAAATATTATCTAACACTTACTGTAGTAGATAAACTTGAGGATGTAAAGTACTTTTTACGTATTAAATTGAATGTAGAAACAAAGTTAAGTCGTGGATTGTGTGTCATGGATGAAAAAGATGGGAAGTTTGATTTGAACATGATTAGAACCTCAAAGTTGTTGACAGGTGCTAATCCAGAAGATGATCAAGTATACTACTCCTTATATTCAGGCGTAAATAATGATGAAGTAACAAATGGTAAGTTTTTAGGATATGCTTCTCAAATTAATGCGTTTTATTTTTTCACGGAAACAGGAGGAATGAAATTAAATGCAAACACATTTGAAGTAATTTCTAATGACTATAAATCATTTTACTCCTTCCCTATGAGCATTAAAGGAGCTCCAATGGCTTTCATGCAAACAACACGCCCTATGCAAATGGTTGTAGATAATGGTTTAGTTTATAAATGGGACCATGCAACTATGGGAACTACTTCTTTTGGAGACAGATTAGATGGGAACTATATGGCAGCTCCTTTTCTTCCTCGCATTTCAACATCAAAGTTTTCGACTGTAATATTTGATGTTAAAAATAGCAGGTTTGCGCCTATTAATCAGTTTGGTAGTAGCGTAGGTGAGTTTCCATCAACACCAAGTGCAGCCTTCGATTTAAACAACGTGGGTGATTCCAAGAAGATTAAGTTTATGGATAATGGATTCAATGAGTATACTTATGCTGTTTTCAAAGATACAGAGACATCAAAGTATGAATTATATATAGCTGATTTCTCTGGTACTGATGCTATGCCTGTAGCTATACATTCTATGGAAAAATGTCCAGGTATAAATGAAGAATCTCAATATACTTTTGCGAATCGTGGAAATATATGTTTTTATTCTTCAGGTTCAAATATTTATCAATACAAGTATTCTTCTACAAATACCGCGGAAGTAGTACATTCTTTTTCAGGGGAAACAATAACGAGTTTGGAAGTGTTTAAGCAAGCAGAACACGAGAAAGACGGAAAAATACTGATTGTTTCTACATTGGAGAATGGGCAAGGAAAGGTGTACCTTATAGAATTCAATGAATTAAACGGAGCAATTGTAGGAGGGACTGAACAACCTTACAGTGGCTTTGGAAGAATTGTTGATATACTAATAAAACAATAAAGAATTACAAGAGTAATTCACTCTAATAGATTACAAATAGATGAAAAGATTAATTACAGCAGCTCTTATTTTATTGCCAATGCTAACATGGGCTCAGAGCTTTACTGCTCTTACATTTGAGCAGGCTCAAGAGCAAGCTACCAACCAAGGAAAAATAATTCTGGTAGATGTTTTCTCTTCAGGAAAGAGAGACGCCCAAAAAAGCGTGCTTGAAAAGACGGTTTTAGAGGTTGAAGGCACTAAAGCGTTTATAGATAATAATATAGTATCTATAAGAATGGATATGGGTACTCCTGAGGGAGCAAAGTTTGCACCTTTTTTGCAGATGAATATGTATCCAACTTATGCTTTTCTTATGCCAAATGGTGATATGATAGGGACTGTAAGTCCCTATTCATTATCTAAGAACCCTGGACTGTTTCTTGAAAAAGCGACCCAATTCAAAGAGAAAGCTGAAGAGAGAATGAAGAATACTCGTAAAATCGAGATGCTCTCTTTGAGTTTTGAAGATGCTTTGGCGCTGGCTAAAAAAGAGAATAAACTAATCTTTCTAGATGCTTATACAGACAATTGTCAGCCGTGTATAATGATGGAGAAAAATGTTTTCACTCAAGATAAAGTAGCCGATTTTTATAATGCCAACTTCATTAATCTCTCTATGAATTTAGGTACAGAGCATACGCATCTTGCTGAAAAATACGGCACTTCTGGATACCCTTCTTTTCTTTTTATTGATGGGAATGGAAGACTTGTTTCGTTTGAAAGTGGATTTACCGAGTCAGATAAATTCCTGCAGTATGGTAAAGATGCTCTCTTTAAAAGTAACATTCAGTTTACAGATGAAAGTTGGGATGAAGTATTGGAGATTGCAGCTAAAGAGAATAAGCCTATTTTTGTAGACTGTTATACTGTATGGTGTGGCCCTTGTAAGCAAATGGCAGCTAATGTGTTTACAGACCCTTCAGTAGCTGAGTACTTTAACTCTAATTTCATAAATGTTAAAATTGACATGGAGAAAGATAATGGGATAGAGTTTGCAAAGCACTATGATGTTAGAGCATTTCCAACGTTCCTTTATTTAGACAAAGAAGGTAATGTTTTAAACGTAATAGCTGGTGGAATGTCTGCTAGTGAGTTCTTGGAAACTAGTAAGAAAGGGATGAGTGAATTTGGACTTGCTGCAATGACTAGACGATATGAATCTGGAGAGAGAAGTGAAGAGTTTATTGATCAATATTTAAAAGTATTGGGAGAAGCCTACATGCAAAAAGAAGCACAAGAGGTGGTTGTTGAGTTTTTTGAGAATAATGATGTAGAACTTGTTAAAGAGAAAAAGTACTGGGATCTGTTTGCTAAACATGTAGAAGACGCTAATTCTGATGTTTTTAAATATGTGCATGCGAACAAACCAGAGTTTTATGATTTGTTTGGCGAAAAAGCTGTAGAGAGACAGATGTTCCTTATCTGGTCTGTAGGTTCTCGTAGTTTTGTAACCAAAACTGATGATGGTGTTGATTTTGATTCAAAAGGCTTTAAAAAATACATCAAAAGATTGAAGCGAGAAAAAGCTTTAAAACAAGATTTAATAGTTGCCAATGCTAGAATTCATAATGCTGAGCAACTAAGAGATTGGAAGACTTATATCTCTATTATAGAAAAAAGAATGAAAAAATCGGGAGGGATAGAGCATCTTAATGCAAATGAGCTTTATAATTGGGGTTTAAGAATAGACCAAAATTGTGCAGACAATAAATATAGACAAAAAGCTGCAAAATGGTTTGCTACTATGGCTCCAATTCTAAAAGAGGCTGAAGAAAAAAGACAAGCTGAAGCAAAAAAAGGTGGTTTTATGCCATCGATGAGTATGGTGAACTATGAGAAAGAATTTAATCGCCTGTCTAAGTCTCTAAATGAAAGTATTGAAGAGAAGAAACTAAATTAAATGAGTTTCTAAAAGACAGCTTGTTAGAGCTTGTGTTTTCTGAGAATCATTTAAATCATTAATTCGTTCAAAAACTTTCATGTAAATACTAACAAGTAATTAATTAAACATTACAATTGCAGGAGAACCTGATAAACCTTATGAAAGTTTTTTGGTCGAATTATTGATATACTGATTAAGTAATAAAAAATCGCGAAATTTATATACTCTAATTAACAACTAAAAAATAATTAAAAAAAGAAGTATGAAAACAAAGTTTATTTACGCAGTTCTATTGACAATGTTTATGTCATTAGGAGCTGTCGCTCAAAACACTATTACTATCAAAGGAAATGTGAAGTTTCTAGACGATAGATTTAATATGCAGATTATAAAGCGTCAAGGATTTGATAAAACAATCATTGATTCGGTTGAAGTAAATGATGACGGAACATATGAGTTTAAAATGAATGTTGAAGAGCCAGGTGTCTACACTTTAGATTGCCTAAAATGGCAATCAGTAGATTTTTGGGCAGAAGATGAGGATTTAAAAATTGATTTTAGAGGTAAAGATACTGCTAAAGTAGTAATTAAAAATCCTCCTTATGTGTATATTAATGGAGGCCCAAATAACGAACTTATGAATCTGTATAATTGGGATGGACATAGAGGCTATCAGTTAATGATTGGTGCATCTCAAGCAGTATATCGCATTCCAGGAATAGATAATGATGTAAAGCAAGATGTATCAGGCACGTTTTACTCATTGCTGGGTGATGAGTCGCATGCTAGGCTTAGATACCTTGTTGAGAGTTATTCAGATCGAAATAGTGTTTTGCACCTTCTTCCAAGGTTATCTAGAGATGGTGATGAAGTTTTAGTAAATAAAGTTATTAAAGCATTAGAAGATAAAAACCCTAATTACGCACCATTAGTAGCTTATAAGAAAAGTGTGATAGAAGCAAAAGCTGCAAAAGAAAGCCTTGCAATAGGAAAAATGGCTCCAGAGTTTTCATTTCCTACTCCTGACAATAAATCTACATTTGGTCCTCAAGATTTTAAAGGTAAAATTCTTGTATTAGATTTTTGGGCTTCATGGTGTGGACCTTGTAGGGCCGAAATTCCAAATCTGAAAAAAGATTATGAGATGTTTGCAGATAAAGGAGTTGAGTTTTTAAGTGTTTCAATTGATGGGAAAGAATCTGATTGGAGAAAAGCAATGGCCGATGAAAATATGCCTTGGCCTCAAGTACAAGCTCCTGGGTCAGGTAAAGATGTTATGAAGCAGTATCAGTTCTCTGGTATTCCTTATATTTTAGTAATAGATGAAGAGGGTAGAATTCTTAATAAAAATTTAAGAGGAAAATCTTTAACTGATAGACTAGAAGAACTTACAAAGAACAAATAATATACACTGTGTTTTTTAAGAGGGGGGGCCCATTTTGGGCCATCCTCTCTTATTTTTATTAATTTATCTAACTAAAGAGCCTCTAGATTTTCTGTGCTAGATGAAAATGGGTGTAAAATAGTTTGTTATGGCTTTTCTGTATTTTAGTGTTGATTGTTTTATTCTTTTAGAATAAATAGAAAACAATATTACAAAACTGAAGAAATTGTGTATGAATATTTATTAGTTTCTTGGAGAGGGAATATCTTTGATTCTTAAAAACAAATCTCTCTTATTTATCGACCACTCCTATACTATATCAGACAATCAATATCTCATGCTATAACCTATCAAACACTCTTATTTAATAACTGCTCACATCTAAAAGCATTATTTAGAGGTCTCATTTTTAAAATAAGACTATCTTTGTCCTTAAATATAAAAAACCGAACTATTATGAAAAAGAGAAGCATTATTGCGTTTCTATTTATCGCAAGTTTTATCTTTCAAGGTTTTGCTCAAGCGAACCCCTTGAAATGGAAATTTAGCATCGTAGATAAAGGAAACGGCGAAATTGAACTGGTTGCTGACGTAACCATTGAAGATAACTGGCATTTATATGATACGGAAATACCTGATGGAGGTCCTTATCCTACCTCTTTATCTATAGATAAAGTAGAAGGTGCTGTAGCTATTGGTAAGTTTAAAGCGAAAGATTCAAACTTGATTACAGGTTATGATGCTATATTTGAAATGAATATTGGATATTATGACAATAAAGCCAAATTCGTACAGCGCTTTAAAGTAACCGATAAAGAGAAATTTGTATTAGAGGGCGATGTTCGTGCTCAGGCTTGTGACGACGCTCAATGTACACCTCCGCTTCCTATCGATTTTGCTTTTAAATCATCCGATCTTCCAGCAACAGTTGTTGCTGCTACAAAAGCACCCGCCGATAAAACAAAAGCAGTTGAAGCAGCTGCTTCAACAGAACAAGAAGTTTCGGCAAGTGATGAATCTGAAGCTACTGAAGGTATTTCAGAAGAGACTGTTGAGATGACAACTCCTTCAGGGGTGTCGTCTGAATCTGCTGATCTTATCTATAAAAAGCTTTGGACTCCTGTAATAAGTGAGTTAGAAGAGTATGGCTTGAAAGGGAGTATTTCTGGAAAATCTTTGTGGTGGGTTCTTATTGCAGGTTTTATAGGAGGATTCATTGCACTTCTTACACCATGTGTGTGGCCTTTGATTCCTATGACGGTTAGTTTCTTTTTGAAACGTAACAAAGCAAATAGGAAGAAGGCAATTTCTGATGCTGTTTTATATGGTGTGTCTATTATAGTGATATATGTGTTACTAGGACTTACTATTACTGGAATATTTGGTGCAAGTGCACTCAACGATTTATCAACTAGTGCCCTCTTTAATATTTTATTCTTTGCGTTACTAGTGTTTTTTGCTATATCATTTTTTGGTGCTTTCGATTTAGTGTTACCAGCTTCTTGGACTAATAAAATGGATGCAAAAGCTGATACTGCTACAGGTGTTCTAAGTATATTTTTCATGGCATTTACATTGGCGCTTGTTTCTTTCTCATGTACAGGTCCAATTATCGGAACGCTATTAGTAGAAACAGCATCGAGCAATAGTATAATTGCACCTGCTATTGGTATGTTTGGTTTTGCATTTGCGCTTGCTATACCATTTAGTTTCTTTGCAATTTTCCCTTCTTTCTTAGAAAGTATGCCTAAATCGGGTGGATGGCTTAACTCAGTAAAAGTTGTATTAGGGTTTTTAGAATTAGCTCTTGCGCTAAAGTTCTTATCTGTTGCAGACTTAGCATATGGTTGGGGAATATTAGACAGAGAAACTTTTTTAGTATTGTGGATTGTAATATTTGCAATGTTGGGCTTCTACCTTTTAGGCAAACTGAAACTGCCTCATGATAGTGATCTTCCGTATGTGTCAGTGCCACGTTTGTTTATGTCTATTATCTCACTTTCTTTTGCAATATATATGGTGCCTGGTTTGTGGGGAGCACCTCTTAAATCAATAAGTGCTTTTGCACCCCCTATGTACACACAAGACTTTAATTTGTATGATGGAGCTGTAGAAGCAAAATCTTTAGATTACGAATCAGGAATGGCATTTGCAGCACAGAAGAATAAACCTGTACTAATTGACTTCTCGGGCTATGGATGTGTTAACTGTAGAAAGATGGAAGCATCTGTATGGACCGATCCACGCGTAAAAAGCTTGATTGATGATGAGTATGTATTAATAACATTGATGGTTGACGATAAAGAACGTTTGCCAGAAATTATAGAAGTGGAAGAGAATGGAAGAATCACAAAGCTTAAAACAATTGGTGACAAATGGAGTTATCTACAAAGGCACAAGTTTGGTTCTAATTCACAACCATTCTACGTTGTTTTAGATGCTGAAGGAAATCCTCTTAGTCCCTCGTATGCTTTTGATGAGGATGTAGATAAGTATGTAGATTTCTTACAACAAGGTATAAATAGTTTCAAACAGAAATAAATTTTTGATAATAAAGGTGTAATCAAAGAAAATATAATATATTAATAAATACCGATGAGCAAAGCTTATAGCTTTGTCCATCGGTATTTTTCTTTATAATAAAAAAGATAGTAGAATGAATAGTAGAAAAGAGAACCTAGAAGCGTTCAATCGACTCTTGGATATATTAGATGAGTTGAGAGAGAAGTGCCCATGGGACAAGGTGCAAACCAATGAAAGCTTGCGTGCCAATACAATTGAAGAAACGTATGAGCTTTCTGAAGCGCTTTTAAATAATGATTCTGATGAGATAAAAAAAGAGTTGGGCGACTTGTTACTTCATATTGTGTTTTATGCCAAAATTGGAGAAGAGAAAAACTGTTTCGATATTGGAGATGTGTGCAATGCAATATCTGATAAATTAGTATTCCGTCATCCACATGTGTTTGGAGATACCCAAGCAGACTCACCCGAAATGGTAGAGAAGACGTGGGAGCAGATAAAGATGAAAGAGAAAAATGGCAACAAAACCATACTGGATGGTGTGCCTGCTTCACTGCCCTCATTAGTAAAAGCATACAGGATTCAAGACAAGGCACGTAATTCGGGTTTCGATTGGAATGAGCGCCAGGATGTATGGTGCAAGGTGAATGAAGAGATGGCTGAGCTGAAAGTGGAGATTGACAACATGGATGGAGACCGTATAGAGGGTGAGTTTGGTGATTTGCTTTTTAGCATTGTAAATGCTGCCCGTTTGTATAATGTCAATCCAGACAATGCATTGGAGCGAACCAATAGAAAGTTTATTAAACGATTTAACTATCTGGAAGAGGAAGCCAAACAGAATGGTCGTAATCTAAAAGATATGACACTTGCCGAGATGGAAGAGATTTGGCAAGAAGCAAAGAAGGAAGATGTGGAGTAATTGATTTAAGAATAAATAGAAAAAGGCGGACATAAATTCCGCCTTTTTCTATTTCTATTGTACAGGAAAATTCATGAATTTCCTCTACTGTTATTATAATGCTTATCTAAACAGTTCGTAATGACCAGATGTGCCTTCAAATGTTAAGACTCCATCATCGCTACGTACTTCTTGAGCAGGAATAAATATTTCACCATCTTTCTTTACTTGCCAGTTGCCTGCCTCCATATCTGTCAGCACTATCTTCACGTTTTGTTTTACATCAAGAGTGAAATCAACTTTTCCAGATAGTAGGGTGAAGTCTTTGCTAAATGTAACAATACGATCTGCTACTGAAACACCCACCAATCTATCTGCATCAATAAGACTAACTTTATGTAGATCTTTGCAATTATTGTCTGCAACTTGCATTACATTTAGGAAGTAGTTTTCTGCTACAGGTTTAATTGGAGACACCTCCACACGCCATGCTCCGCGCTCATTGGCTACATCGGGGCGGTCAGCCAAAGCATCATTAGGATAGTTTGTGCCAAACACCCAGAATTCTTTTCCTTCACCACCCACTTTAGAGATTTTAGCATCTTCAGCTATTGGTAACAGTACATCAGTTTGAACCATACCACTGTCGCCATTCTTTGTTCGTTTAATTGTAAACTGATTGTTTTCAATTGTTGGCTCTTCAATAGAATGCATCAACCAAAACTTTTTGAAATCTGGATTTGATGCAACTACTTTGTCATAAACAATTAATGCTGCAGGTACTTTGTCATCTTTTAAATTCAAGAATACAAATGAGCGTTTTACCTCTTTTACTTTGTCAGAGTATGCTTGAGTTAGATCACCTTTTAAATATGAGTAATCAGGTTCATTAGTTTTACTTTCCATACCGTGTGCTAATGCACTTCCTGTAGTATAAGAAGGGCTTAATAAGTCATCAAAAGAACGACATGTATCCCAACGGTCGCCAGGCATACGCTGTCCTCCATCATTATCGGCAAACTCTGTTTTGTCTGCTCCTCCATAGTTCCAACTTGCAAACTTTTCATTAGGATCGAAAATCAACAATGAGTTGTGTGCAATGGTACGCTTGAAGAAGTTCTTATTGTGCGGACTGTTATATCCACCAGAGCTACCTTGATATGCGCCAGCATCAATAGCCAATGGCCCTTTGTAGTATAATTGAAATGCACCACCATCTAAGTGTTGATGGTTTCCAACAAAATGCTCATTAACCTTCATTTCTGCAATAGCACTATTCTCACCCCAACCACTACGTGCAATCATCCAACCATAAGGAGTGCCAAAGTAACGAGTTAAAGGTAGTGTTTCTGGAGAAAGAGGTTTAACATCTAAGTCTCTCCACAGTACATCAAAGATTAAGCAATGGTTGTCAATCTTTGTGTTGCGCTGGTATTCGTAAGCTAAATAACCATCCTTATAATAGCTGTAAGCTAGCATGGATGGTAAGCCATAAGACGAAGGACGATGTTTTATTGGATTGGTGTCACCTGCTGGTAAAACATGTCCATCGGGGCGACGACGATATAGAAAATCATACAATACAAACTGTTGTGAACGATCAAAAACGGGGTCAGCCCCCATGCGCGTTAAAATCCATTGTAGAATTAAGTCGTTACTAAAACGAACATTTACATAGGCAGTTCCCTGATGATAATTATGTCCCGAATAAACAAAGTTTCTTACAGGGATATAATCTTCATACAACATTGTAATAATATGGTTATACATATCAGGATATTCATCATAGATTGCAATAGCAGCAGAAATCATGTCACGCATAATCATCCACTCTGAAGAGTGACCAGCAATAGGCTCATTTCTCTTAGGAGGATATCCTGATTCCATGGTTTTTGCTATACGAATAAATGATTCGATATATGCTTCTTTTTCACTATCTTTCATTTGATCGTAACACCAGTCGTATACAATTGCTCCATTCATCAACATTTGACCACTAGCACGAGATAAATCGCCCTTTGTGCCAAAGTTTGTGTTTTGCAACGTGTCTAACATAGCAGTAATGGCTGTTCTTGCTTCTTTTTTATCTCCAGTTGTTAAGTAGTTAAGTGCATTTAATTGTACACGAGATACAACACCACGCATTTCGGCATAATATCTAAAACCATCCTTAGCAGGAGCCTTTGCTTCTTCTTCGGGAGTGCGGTCTTTACCCAATTTTTTGATGAGTGAAATAGTTTTCTGAATCTCTGGATGTTTCAATCGTTCTTGTAATTCAGGAATATCTGACGAACGTAGATACAAACGAGGATGTGTTTTGGGAGGAATTGGAACGGTTACGTCTCCCATTTTTTGCCAGGTAACTTCTGAGCTTTTTTGTGCTGACATACCTGTCAAGACACAAAAAGAAAATAAAATTAATAAGAAATTCTTCATAGGTTAGTTTGAAATATTAATAAAAATATGCATACATAAAATGTATGCTTTTGATAAATGTAATAACTAATAGTTTAACAGATTACTCAAATAATGTTGGCAAATCTTCGACAGGAGGTTCTTTCTTAACCACAAAGGCACTAATTTCCCAAAGCATATAAAGCGGTATAGTAACTACAAACAATGAAAAAGGATCGCCTGTTGGGGTGATCACAGCGGCCAATATGAGCGAGGCTACAATGGCATGACGACGATATTTAGTAAAGAAAGATCGATATATAAGTCCCATGCTAGATAATATCCAAA
>CAZBVD010000019.1:0-17494 GCA_964495235.1 uncultured Dysgonomonadaceae bacterium
CACTGTTACGTGACCTATTACTTTTGCCATTATCTAATTAGTTTAAGAGTTTGGTCATAAAATTACTGTACTTTCTTAATAAATCAAACTTATTTGTGTTAATAATTTACCTACTTAAAACATTTTGAATGCCTTATGTAAATTGAATTGTACTTGTTTGCAGCCATTTAATTTTAAATGCTGTTAAAAAACTTGCAAATAGTAAATATGTAATACTTTTGGCTGTTATTTTCACTAAAACTAATATTCAACTTATGTTAAGTATTTTACCAGCCAAAAGCTTCTTCATGCATCCAATTGCCTTGAACACGCAATACTTGTTCAATAATATCTCTTGCAACACCTTGTCCTCCTTTTTTGGGTGATATGTATTTTGCAATACTTTTAATTTCAGGTGCTGCATCGGCAGGTGCTATTGGTAAGGCTACTTGTTGCATTACTTCAAAATCGGGTATGTCGTCTCCTACATATACCATCTCTTCAGCTTTATAGTCGGTGTTCGCGAGCAGATGTTTGAAGTCTTTAATTTTTACACTCGACTTCATGTAAATATGTTTCACACCGAGTCCTGAGTACCTTACATGAACTCCCTTAGAGTTTCCTCCAGTAATAATAGCTACGCCATACCCAAGTTTAATAGCTTGGTTAATGGCATATCCATCGTGAATATTAACGGTGCGCAATGGTTCTCCATCGGGTGCTATTGTAATAGTTTGTGATGAAAGCACTCCATCTATATCAAATACAAAGGTTTTTATTTTAGTAAGATCAAAATCTATTTTACTCATAATATGTTTCTTATTTATTGTTGTTTTATTCTCTATTTTCTTTTTGCGAAAAGCATTAGTGTAATTCCTGCTACCATCACTACTAACGGGAAGGCGTGTAGTGAAAGATTGTTTGACCATTTGAATACAATATCTGTATAACCAATCAGCCCAATTCCTGTTAGTATATATCCAAAAGATTTCTCACGTTTTAGCCAAAGCGAAATTGCGCCTGCCACAAGGAAAAATGTAGCAGGGTTTTTTAAGTAGGTCATCCAAAACCAGTGGTTTGTTATTCGCAATTGTATAAGAAGAAGCAGAAAGCCAAAGATGAGTAATATCAATCCATTGGCCATTTTATCTGCTCGTTTGCCGCGTAGCTTAGGCATGCTTGTTTGTGGCTACGATTTAAATTTTCCGATATGAACATTCTCCCAAAGCAAAGCTTCAATATCGTTAGGCCTATGTTCTTTTTCTTTTTTGCCAAAAACAATAATAGAGAGAACTTCGTAGGGCATGGGTATTTCAAGTAGGTTGCGCACATAATCGGCCGCTTGAATGTGCTCGTTGTATTCGCGCTCACGTATTTGCACCCAGCAGCTACCAATGCCTATGTCTTCAGCTTGTAGCTGCATGGATATGCTTGCAATAGACGCATCTTCCACCCACACATCGCTAACCAAAGGGTTGCCTAGCACTATTACTGCTAAGGCACAATCGGCAACAAACTTGCTTCCATGCTTTTTACAACTTGATAGTTTTACTAGCATCTCTTTGTCTTCCACTACTACAAATTGCCACGAGTGGCTGTTTTTTGATGTAGGCGACAAGAGTGCAGCCTTTAGAATCATTTCTGTTTCCTCGGGTTTCAATAGTTCATCTTTATACTTTCTGATGCTCCGTCTTTGAATTAATAAGTTCTGAAATTTACTCATTGGGTTATATTGCTTTTGTTTTTTCTAATTCGTTAGTTACAAAAATAAGCATAATATAGCACTCTATCGAGAATTATCAATATAGAATGGTGAAAGAGAGAGAGGGTTAGTACAATTTTCTGTGTTTTTAATATGCGTAGTGCGTTATCTCTTGATGTACACCTTGTTTATTTTGGCGTCTTTGCGTGGCCTGTCGTAGGCATCAACCTCTAGATTGGCAATCTTGTCAATAACATCTAAGCCTTCAATCACCTCTCCATAGGCTGTGTATTCCATGTTTAGATGGCGTGCACCTCCAACAGTTTTGTAAGCCTCCTTCTCTTCTGGCTTGAAGAGAAACTTATCGGGCGATGCATTGAAGGCTGAATCAATCTGAAACATTATTTGATCTAAACGGGCGTTAAATGCATATGGATCGCTGGCTTTTAATTCGGCTAATTCGTCTTTGTAAGGTATGTAATATTTGCGTGTAGCAGCATTTTTGATGGGTACATTTACTGCCATTTCCAAAGAGTCGAGCCTACCCTCTGTAAGCACTTTGCCGTGAACAATAAATATTTGTGACATGTCAGATTTCTTCTTTGGGTTTTCATTGTCGCCGCGTCTTGGAGCAGAAAGCACTCCTTTTTTATGGTAGTACTTTTCGTTGAACTCAGGCATAATCTCCATTGATGTATTACCACCTCCTACTCTTGCCCCTGAAGGAGCATTGCGTGTGTCTTGAGCACCTCCTTGAATCATGAACTCTTTAATAACCCTCTGAAAGAGTGTGCCATCGAAATACTCTTTCTTTACCAAGTCTAAGAAGTATTCGGCATGGCGTGGTGTTTCGTCATATAGCATCACTGTCATGTCGCCGTAGTTAGTAGAAATTACAACTTTAGGGTATTTTGTTTGGGCAGTTGCTATTGAGCAACTCAATAGTAGCATTAGTAATATGTTTGTTGCTTTCATAAATCTATATATCCTTTTAGTATTTTGTTGATGTAGTTCTTTAAAGTGACTCGCCCACTATTGCAAAGTTTAAAACACTTTAAACACAGAAAGGCCACGATAGGTTTAGCAATCGCACTTTAAAAACAAGAGCAGCTTGATATTTCCTTCAACACTTCAAGGCTATTAGTTGGGTGCCTTGGTATATATAAACAAGGCAATAATTGAAAAGATAATATTCGGAATCCAAGCAGCAATCATAGGGCTTACCATGCCCGATACTGCAAAAGAAGCACTGATGGTCATAAACAGGATGTAACCCATGCTTAAGGCAAGGCCTATTCCAATATTTAGCCCCATTCCTCCTTTCACTTTTCTAGCCGAAAGTGATGCACCTATTAGCGTTAGAATAAAAGCCGACATAATAGATGCAAACCTACTGTGATACTCAATTTCAAATGCCTGTATATTGCCAATACCTCGTTGTTTCTGACTTTTTATATATTTTGATAAGCCTGGTGTAGTCATCAGTTGATGATCGGTTTCAGAGATCAAAAAATCACGTGGTCTAATGTACAGAGTGGTGTCAATAGATTTTCCCGAAGTAATGGTCTCTTCCAGTCCTTTGAAGTCTCTTATCTGGTAATCTTTTATTGTCCAATGAAAAGCCGAGTCGTATTCAATTTTACTGGCGGTAAGACGAGACTCTAGGTGATTGTTGTCAAATTTATCCAATGAAAAGCTATACCCTGTTTTGGTAGCATTGTCGTAACTACCAAAATAGGCAATTACGCCTGGTGCTGCTTGCATTTGAATTTTCGATGCATAATCTACACTCTTTTTTCTTACATATTTGTTTTCAAAATCAACACGCTTCACATTAGAGGGGGGGATGACGAAACTACCAAACGCAAAGGTGACAATTGCAATTATCGAGGCTGAAATCATATAAGGTTTCAGCAAGCGCTTAAAGCTAATGCCATTAGAGAGGATAGCTATAATCTCGGAGTTGGATGCCAACTTAGAGGTGAAAAAGATAACAGCAATGAATACGAACAGCGCGCTAAAGAGATTGGCATAGTAGGGTATAAAGTTGAGGTAATAATCAAAGACAATTTCTTGCAACGATGCATTGTTGGTTATAAACTTATCAATTTTCTCGTTTATGTCAAAGACTACCGATATAGATATAATAAGAGCAATTGAGAACACAAATGTTCCCAAAAACTTCTTTATAATGTATCGGTCCAATATAGTTAGCTTAAAAATATTCTTCATGTTGTCTTTGCTAAATAGTTTTGCTAGCTCTTCTCTTTTATTTAAAAGCAGATTAAACGTTGCATGCCGTGTCTCTACTTTAAGTTCAATTATCCAAGAGTCAATGCAGATTTCTATCTCTTACTGTTGCAGTCACTTTTAATTATAGTCTATGTGTAACTCTTTCCACCATTGCTGGTTTCCATGTAGAGAATGTTCCGTTTATAATATGTTTGCGAGCCTCTTTCACCAACCACAGATAAAATGCAAGATTGTGTACAGAAGCTATCTGTAATCCTAAAAGCTCATTAGCATTAAGCAGGTGGCGCAAATAAGCCTTGCTGTAGAGTGTGTCCACAACAGACGCCCCATTTTCTTCAATAGGCGAAAAGTCGTCTTTCCATCGAGCATTTCGCATGTTTAAAATACCATCCTTAGTAAACAACCTGCCATTTCTGCCATCACGTGTAGGCATTATACAATCAAACATATCCACACCCCGCTCTATACCATCAAGCAAGTCGGCCGGAGTTCCCACTCCCATTAAATAGCGCGGTTTATCTTTAGGTAGTATTTCATTCACTATCTCAATCATTTCTAGCATTTTCTCTTTGGGCTCACCCACTGCTAGTCCACCAATGGCATTGCCATCTGCTTCTTTAGATGCAACATTCTCAGCTGCGCGTTTTCTTAGATCAGGATAAACACATCCTTGCACTATGGGGAAGAGTGATTGATTGAAGCCGTAGGGACACTCCGTTTCACTAAAACGATTAATACAACGGTCAAGCCAACGCTCCGTAAGCTCTAGCGAGTTCTTTGCATAACTATAATCGGCATCACCTGGGGTGCATTCGTCAAAAGCCATAATAATGTCAGCGCCAATAATGCGCTGAATATCCATTACTTTCTCGGGCGTAAAAAAATGTTTCGATCCATCAATGTGAGAACGAAACTCAGCACCTTGCTCTGTTAGTTTTCTTATCTCCGTGAGCGAGAAAACTTGAAAGCCACCGCTGTCTGTCAGCATTGGTTTGTTCCAACTATTAAACTTGTGCAATCCTCCAGCCTTTTTCAAAATATCCAGCCCTGGACGTAGGTAAAGATGATAGGTGTTGCCCAATATTATTTGAGCCTCAATATCCTCTTTTAGTTCATACATTTGCACAGCCTTTACGCTGCCAACAGTGCCCACAGGCATAAATATTGGAGTTTCTATAACTCCATGGTCTGTTGTAATAAGTCCAGCGCGCGCATTAGATGAGTTATCGGTATGTTGTAGTTCGAATTTCAAAATATATCACATTCATTTATAAATCAAAGGCCAAAGTTAACAAAGTAATTTCTAATGAATATGACATTATTCATAAATTGTTATAATGTATGGAATAGGAGAGGGGAATTGGGTGTGTAAGGTTATCTATTTATTCGCGTATTGTCTATTTGAGGAGTTTTGTCAACGAAATGCAAATTACTTCGAACATTCTATACAATACAAGCTTTGCGGTCGAACCAATATCCTTCCAACAGGAATTTTTTTTCTGCATTTTACACACTTACTAAGATCGGGAGTGCCAACTCTGCTCAATCTATATTCCAAAGCTACAAGTTTTTCTTTTGCTTGTTCTAGCAGGTAGTTCATCCTGCTCCTATTGTTTAAAGCATCATTTCTAGAAAGCAAGTCTATTGAACAGTCAGGAGCAACTGGTTTAGTTTCTTCTTTGTACATTTCAATTATCTTCTTAGTTTTATCAATCTCTTTATTTATTAGATGTCTTATTTCGGTGTTTCCCATTGTTCGAACTTACTATGATTGTTATCTATGGTCTTATTTAACAATTTGCTGTAGAATATTGTTTTGTCAAAATGGAGAGAGCAGTGTCCGACTATTCAAATGAAAATTGTGTATCTTTGTAGTAAACAGATAGAAAGAAATAGACTATGAGTTCACCATTAGCAGAACGTTTGCGACCACAAACATTAGACGATTTCGTCGGCCAGCAACACTTAGTTGGCAAAGGATCGGTATTGCGTAAAATGATAGATTCGGGGCGTATTCCATCCATTATACTATGGGGACCTCCAGGAGTAGGTAAAACTACACTTGCCAATATTATATCTAATGTGTTGGAAGCTCCTTTCTATAAGCTAAGTGCTATTAATTCTGGAGTGAAAGATGTACGCGAAGTAATTGAAAAAGCAGGGAGCAATCGTTTCTTTAGTAGTGCTGCTCCTATTTTATTTATAGATGAGATACATCGGTTCAGTAAATCGCAACAAGACTCATTGCTTCATGCTGTAGAAACTGGCACTATTACATTGATTGGTGCAACCACTGAGAATCCGTCGTTTGAAGTGATTCGTCCATTATTATCTCGCTGCCAAGTGTATGTATTAAAGTCGATGGAAACGGCCGATTTGGAGGATTTATTGAACAGAGCATTAACTAAAGACCTTATTCTACAACAAAAAAATATTGAAGTAAAAGAAACCACAGCACTGTTTCGATTTGCAGGCGGTGATGCTCGGAAATTGCTCAATATTATCGACCTGGTTGTTGAGGCATCTGTTGATGATAAAATTGTGATTGATGATAAAATAGTTTCAGAACGATTGCAAGAAAATCCGTCTGCTTATGACAAAGGTGGCGAAATGCATTACGATATCATATCGGCTTTCATTAAATCTATACGTGGTAGCGATCCCGATGCTGCTATTTATTGGTTGGCACGTATGGTAGAAGGCGGCGAGGACCCAAAGTTTATAGCACGTAGGTTGGTTATTTCTGCCTCAGAAGATATAGGACTAGCAAATCCAAATGCGCTACTACTGGCCAATGCTTGTTTTGATACGCTCACAAAAATTGGTTGGCCAGAAGGGCGCATTGTTTTAGCACAAACTACAGTTTATCTAGCTACTTCTCCCAAAAGTAACTCTACTTATGAAGCCATCAATAAAGCTATGGCCATTGTGCGTGAAACTGGCAACTTGCCAGTTCCTATGCATTTGCGCAATGCACCAACAGCATTGATGAAGGAGTTGGATTACGGAAAGAACTATAAGTATGCACACGCTTATGAAAACAATTTTGTGGAGGATAATTTTTTTCCAGAACAGTTGAAACAGAAAAAGTTTTGGGAGCCACAAAACAATGCTGCAGAAAATAAGATTGTAGAGTGGATGAAGCGGTTGTGGAAGAATCGGTTTTAACCCACTTTGCAGCAATATTTCAAAGTTTCTTGCTAATCAGCAATTTGCTATTCAAGTTATTCAGATTTGAGCACAACAGTTTTTTACTATAAGGAGCATATTTATATTTTAGTGCATTGTACAAGGCTTGTACTTTTTCGCTGGGCTTTGAACATCGTATTATTATGATTAGCTCATCTTTATCATTTTGAGCATTTTTGGTAACTGCATTTTGAGTGTTCATAATTCTAATAGTCTCCTTCCAACCACTATGTGTTTTCTCTTTTTTTAGTTGATGTCTAATGGTATTTATTACCCAAAATGCCAACAAACCCAGGTGCAAGTATATGCCATTGACCTTTCGTCTTTTTTGTGATATGTGGGACGTAAAACATGGTTAGTCTTCAGGATTTTAAAGGAAGCTGCAAGATGGGTTAATGCAAGGATGTGTTTAGTTGCGCCAGTGATATTGGTTTTTCACAAAATACAAGGTTCAAAAAAAGACGCAAGCACTTCATTTAAGAAAGCTATGCGTCTTTATGTTTTATGCGAAGTTTAGAAAACTGTCTTCGCTATTGAATATATTATTCAATAGCTATAAGTTAATACTTCTGAAACTCTTTTTCTACAATATACTCTGCAATTTGCACAGCATTCAGAGCTGCACCTTTTTTTATTTGATCAGATACACTCCAGAAAGTTAGTCCATTTTCATTGGCTAAATCTTTTCTAACACGCCCTACAAACACTTCGTCCTTGCCCTCTAAGAATAGCGGCATTGGATACTCTTGTTGCTCTGCATTGTCCATCAATATCACTCCAGGAGCATTATTAAAAGCTTCTTTCGCTTCTTCTACTGATATTGGTCGCTCAGTTTCTACCCACACCGATTCTGAGTGTGCGCGTAATACAGGAACTCTTATACAGGTTGCACTAACTTTAATGTTAGAGTGCATAATTTTGCGTGTCTCGTAATACATTTTCAACTCCTCTTTGGTGTATCCGTTGTCTGTAAAAGAATCTACTTGAGGAATTAAGTTATAGGCTAGTTGATACGCAAACTTAGACACTGTTGGTTCTTCGCCACGCTCTATTTGTGAGTATTGCTCTTTCAACTCTTCCATGCCTGATGCTCCTGCCCCCGATGAGGCTTGATAAGTAGATACGTGTACTTTGGTTATATGCGATAGGTCTTCAATAGGTTTTAGCGATACTACCAATTGTGTAGTAGTGCAGTTTGGGTTAGCAACAATGTTGCGTGGACGATTTAGAGCATCTTCTGCATTTAGCTCAGGCACTACTAAAGGGACATCATCATCCATCCGAAAGGCACTTGAATTATCAATCATTATTGCGCCATATTTAGTTATCGTTTCAGCATACTCTACAGATATGCTGCCACCAGCTGATACAAAAGCTATATCAATGTTTTTAAAATCGTCATTGTGTTGAAGTTCCAATACTTTTATATCTTTTCCTCTAAAGGTGTATGTTTGTCCAGCGCTACGAGCTGAACCAAATAGTTTTAATTTTTCTACTGGAAAGTTTCTTTCGGTCAATACGCTCAAAAGTTCTTGTCCCACAGCACCGCTAATACCTACAATTGCTATTCTCATATTAAATGGGTTTTTATTATTTTGGTTTAAAGGATATTCTTCTTGTTTAATATACTGCAAAAATAGAAACATTTTGCATAGTAAATATATAAATGAGTAAGTGAAATGTTTTATACTTGGTTGTTTACTCTATTGTTTAGAAATTACAATTCAATTATTTTGCCCTCATAAGCCAACTCTGTGTTGGGAAAAACTGCACTTGCCTCTTCTAGGAGTGGGTTCAAGTCGTTATATCGTGATGAGTAGTGTCCAATAATCAACTTTTTAACTTTCGCTTGTTTTGCTATTTCTCCCGCTTGCCTTGCGGTGGAATGGCCTGTTTTTTCTGCTCTTATTATTTCAGACTCTGCAAATGTAGCCTCGTGATAAAGCAGGTCTACTCCCTTGATGTGAGGCACAATAGATTCATCATAAGCTGTGTCTGAACAATAAGCATAAGAGCGCGAAGGAGTGGGAGGGGTAGTTAGTCGTTCATTAGATATTACCTCTCCTTCTGTAGTAGTAAAGTCAGCACCACTTTTTATATTGCTTATCTCTCGGATAGGTATTTTATAGAAATCAATCATCTCTCTTTTGATGTGTCTCAATTTTTCTTTCTCTTTAATAAGAAAACCAGAAGTGGCTATTCTGTGTTTTAGAGGAAACGAATAGATGCATATTGATCTGTTTTCATAAATCAAATTATATCCTTTTCTCTTGAGTAATACTAAGCGTACTTTATATGATAGTTGCTTACAGAAAAAGTTGAGCATGGGAGTTAGAAATTGTTCCAGTTCTTGGTGTGCATAGATAGTTAAATCTGCAGTGCGGCCCAATAGCCCAAGTGTTGAAATAAGTCCAGGAAGCCCAAACAGGTGGTCGCCATGCAAGTGCGATATAAATATACTGTGCAGTTTGCCCAACCGTGCACCAACCTTTCTCACTTGCAGCTGTGTACCCTCGCCGCAATCTATCATAAATAGTTTACCGTTTACATCTACCAATTGCGATGAGGGATTGTGTTTAGTAGTGGGCAAAGCTGATCCGCAACCTAATATTTGGACTTTGAATATTGTCATTTTTTATTATTCTTGTTTTTTGAGATGTGTCAATTAGTTCGTCTAGTAGTGTGCTCTTATATCATTTCAAGCAAAGAGAAAACAGTATCTTCTTTGTTTGTTTTAGATGTGGGCTACTTACAGCTAAAAGAGATAAAAATGAACAATCTAACTTATTCAAACAAGAAATGCAAGCCTATTGTTCTGTTAGGTAGGTTAAAATAGGATAGTGGTCGGAAAATTTCACCCTGTCTATTGTAGTTTTGTGAGCCTTTAGATTTTTGCTGTGCAATATATAATCTATTCTGAAGAGAAAAAGATGTTCGTGGTAGGTAATTCCCGGTCCAAAACCTGTAGATGTATATGCATCTATAAGTTCGCCTTTCATTTTCTTGTAGGCATATGAAATGGGCATATCGTTGAAATCGCCACAAACTAATAGTTTATCATATTTTTGATGGTTAATATAGTCAGATATTTGTTGCACTTGAGTAGCTCTTTTTCTATAGCCTCGTCCCATGCGTCTTCTTATATTGGAAGTTACTTTTAGGGCAGTGGGAGAATCTCTATTAGTCAAAAAATCGCTATACAGCTTCTTGTCTGAGGAAGATATTTTATTTGACTCCAAGTGATTGTTCGACACCAAATATGTTTCTCCATCCACATCTATTGTGTACACTGCTGCACCGTTGTATGACGTTTTAAATGTAAATTCATGCGTATTAGTAATAGGATATTTTGAAAAACAAGCAAGTCCATAAGTATGATATTTACCCGAGTATTCTAGTCCAGTGATAGAGCGATAGGGATATTGGATAAGTATTTTGTTTACATCGCTTTGTGTGAGCAACGATTTGCCTGTCTTGCTTATCATGTATTCTTGCAAACATACAATATCTGCATCTGTTTTAGCTATATATTCTAAAAGAGGGTGGGCTGAGTTTTTTTTCGATTCTCGCAAAAAACCCATTACATTGTATGAAAGCACCTTTAAGCTCTTTTCTGGAATTGTTTGTTTCTTAATGTTCAAAGGGAAGAAGGTAGTAATTGGTTTATAGCATATAATTAATGAAATACCAATAACAAGTGCAGCTTTCCGTTTCTTGAGTAGCAGCCACGCTATCAAGCACAAAACATTTGCTGTGAGAATGAGCGGAAAAGCTAATCCTATAAAAGAGAAAAGAGCCGTTCTGTGTGGTGATACATGCCATGCAAAAAAAGATAGCAAAAGCATGCTTACAGATGCAATAGTGATAGTAAGGAAAAGTAGTTTTATTAATTTTCTAATCATGGCTTTCCAATATCTCCAACTCTTTTTTTATTTCTTACTAGCATCAAATAGTTGACGTTTCTCTTCGGACGATAAACTACTATATCCCGATTGCTTTAATTTGTCTAATATTACATCAATGTTTTTCGACTCTTGCTTTTTTCTATAATTATAGTCGTAGTCGGTCTCAGGTTTTTTATAAACAACTTTGTGAGCACCCTTATATTTTCTTTTCTTGAATAGATTGGCAATCTTGTCTAAAAATCTACTTATTGGAAGTGTAAAGTCTTTACCTTTTTTGTATTGATTTGCAAATAAGTAACCCGCAATAGCTCCACCAATGTGAGCAACATGCCCACCGGGGTTGTTACCATTGCTCAACGAAAAGAAATCGATAAGAAACACAACAATGGCTATGTAAATTATTTTTACTCGTCCAAACAGAAATAAGTTGAGTGTTACATCGGGTCTGTAGAAAGCTGTAGCCATTACAATAGCCATTACAGAGGCCGATGCTCCAATCATGACTCCGTGTCCAGATTCGTATATGTAATAAGGAATAGTGTTGAACGCTAAGATATACAATAGTGCACCCGCCAATCCTCCTACTACATATAGGCTGCCAAGTGTGCGTTCGTTGAAATAGCTCAGAAATATTTTGCCAAACCAATAGAGCCACAGCATATTGAAGAGGATGTGCATAAAGTCTACATGTACAAACATATAAGTAAGCAGTGTCCAAAATCTAATCAAAAGTGTGTTGAGCTGTGATGGAACTGCCAAAAAAGGTAGTGGATTAAGCGATTCTAAGCGGAATAGAGTAGCCACCACACCAACTGCCTGTATGGCTAGAAACACAGCAACGTTTATGAAGATGAACTTCATAAGTACGTTGCCTTTATTAAAAGCACGTTTTATATTATCTAAAATATTCGACATGATTTGTATTTTTCTTTCTTTCTTTCTTATTCCAGTATAGTATCATAAATATACCAAAAAGCATGCCACCCAAGTGAGCAAAGTGTGCAACATTGTCTCCTTGCAAAAATGCCAATCCCAAGGCCAACTCCATAGCACCATATCCAATCACTAGCCATTTGGCTTTTATAGGGAATGGGAATGGAATAATATAGAGAGGTATATTAGGAAATAGCATGCCAAATGCAAGCAATATGCCAAATACAGCTCCCGATGCACCAATAGTACTTGTGTTTAATAATATATTGAGCGAGCCTTTTGCAGCATCAATATAATTCATGTTTTGCTCTATCAATTGACCTCCTTGTGCAATTACATCAGCTATGGCATCGGCCGAAAGGCCTCTCTTAACTGAGTAAATACGGATACCCATCACTAACATTTGAATGAGTGCAGCACCTATACCAGTTATAAAGTAATAAGTTAAGAATCTTTTCGAACCCCATATTTGCTCTAGCAATCGGCCAAACATGAAGACTGCAAACATGTTGAAAAACACATGTGTAAAAGAGTTTGTATCATGCAAGAACATGTAGGTTACAAATTGGTAAATTCTAAAGTTGGGCGATTCAAAGTAATATAGTCCTAGATGATCTGAAAGGTTAATCCCTTGCATCATCAAAACCTTTTGACCCAACCATACAATAATATTTATGATTAGTATATTCTTACATACATTCGGAATTCCACTCAAAAAATTCGTCCGAGCTTGTTGCATTTGTTATTGTTTGTGTGTTTAGAAAAGCAAAAATACATTTTTTTTCCATCAAACCCCTTGTTATAGGCTATTATTGGGTTTTTTTTTGAATTTCGTGATAGTTTTTCACTTATTTCTTGATTGTTGTTGAATTATAATCTATATTTGACACTCGAATAAGGCTAAGCCTTAATGTTATATGTTTAATTTATTATCATTTTCTTATGAATAAATCAGAATTAGTAAGTGCAGTAGCTCAAAAATCAGGTTTGAGCAAAGTTGATTCAAAAAAAGCATTAGATGCAGTTTTAGAATCAATTGGTGAAGAATTAAAGAATGACGGAAAAGTTGTTCTAGTAGGTTTCGGTACATTTTCAGTAAATGAAAGAAGTGCACGTAAAGGTATTAATCCTCGCACAAAAGAGCCGATTGACATTCCTGCAAAAAAAGTGGTAAAATTTAAAGCTGGTTCAGAATTGAGCAACTTAGAATAACCTACTTTTAAAAAAAAACATATTGGGAAAAGGAGCAAATATATAATTTGTTCCTTTTTGCATTTTAGGTAAAATGGCTTTGCGAAAACGTTTTTCGTTTATAAAAGCAATTACTTATGCGTTTTTTTAATGACTCCTTATCAGTTGTTAGAGCAAAAAAACTTAATTATTGCTTAACGGGTTTCATTCCCTCAGGGGGTACAACATTGGAGTATATATTACAAATAGAATTTATGCATTAGCAAGAGTTTTTTTTGCTCAAATATCTTCTAAAAATATTTATTTTATTTTAATCCTAAAATATGATTTAAATCAGTGATTGATGTTGTTGTTTATTTGCTGCAATGTTAAAAATTTGATGTTAGGTGTTTTCTCTGTAATAATGATTAAGTGGCAAATATCATAACATCGTTGACACTTTTGTGTGTCTAGAGGTGGTGTAACAGTTAATCCTACTGTAGGATTTCCAACACTTGCTACTCAGTGGATTGGATATCCAGTTGATAATGCAGAACATTTAGGTAGTCATACAATGAACTAAGTTGTATAGCTTAATTTAGATATAAAGAACGAAGAGATTATTTTCTCTTCGTTCTTTATATCTCTTGTTATGATGTGTCTGTAAATTGAAGGTTCTTGTTTAAGTTTTTTAAAAACAATGCTATAAAGCACAAATCTACTACTTAGGATTCTGTTTTTATGAGTTATTCGTCAAAATCACAACACAAGATTGAAAAAAAGAGTTGAATTTTCAAATCCACGACACAAGATTGGAAAAATATGACTTAAATCTTGAATCTTACCACACAAGATTCGAGTTTTATGAGTTGAAACTTGAATCCTTCGTGAATGGATTTGAAGATTATAAGTTAAAAGTCAAATCCACTGTCATGTTTTTTGAGTTATATGACATAAAGTTTGAATTCACACCCTCGATGAATTGGGACTTTTGTGTAGGCTTATATTCTATCTATTATTCTTCGGGTCTTTTTTGGTTTTAGTAGTTGTCTCTTTTGCTAATCGCATGCATGGAAAAGGACTACGATATATAAACAAAAAAATAGACCAGCTCGGCCGAGCTAATCTATTTTTTCCCTTTTGGTTAATTAATGGTTATTAGTCTAAGGTAAAAAAGATTGTTTTAGGTTATCTCTGCAAATATATGTCTCCTTTGTGTAGAAGCCAAATTAAAATAGATGTTGTAAAATGGTGTTATACAACATCTATTTTGGTCGTTATCTGTTTTGATGCTGTGATTTATGATCAAGTATCATTAAACCAGCATATTGAGCTAGGTGTAAGTGAAAATGATTAATCACAATTTTATTATCTTTGCATTTCGCTTTTACAAAAGTGTATAGAACTCAGAGTTTGTTACATACAACAGACTATTTATTAACCATTTTGCAAGAAACAGAATTTATTGATGATTAAAAAAAGCCGTTTTGCGCGCGTATTAGATACTATAGAAGTAGTAGGGAATAGACTCCCACACCCTGCTACTCTCTTTTTGATGATGGCAGCTATAGTAGCCCTGTTATCATGGTGGGCATCTGCTGTAGGGCTTGAAGCTACTCACCCCGCAACAGGAGAGGTTATTGCAGTGAGAAATCTTTTAAATGCCGATGGTATTCGCTGGGTTTACACCAATGTTGAGGCCAACTTTGTGAATTTTCCCCCGCTCGGTCTTGTCTTAGTTATAATGATAGGTATAGGTGTTGCTGAGGGTTCTGGTCTTTTCACAGTGCTTGTTCGCCAATTGGTGTTAGGTGCTCCTCCAAAGCTTATTACTGCTGCAATTATTACTGCAGGTATCTTTTCACATCTTGCGTCAGAAGTTGGATATGTTATACTAATTCCTTTAGGAGCAATGATATTTCATGCATTAGGTAGGCATCCCATGGCTGGTTTTGCTGCTGCCTTTGCAGGAGTAAGTGCTGGCTTTGGGTCTAACTTTCTCATTGGCTCTGTTGACCCTATACTTGCAGGACTTTCAACCTCTGCAGCACAAATAATAGATCCGTCAATGAATATAAACCCAATGGTCAATTACTACTTTATGGTAGCAAGTGCTATAATGGTTATACTTGTAGGAACATGGATTACAGAAAAAATTGTTGAGCCAAGGCTCGGTAAGTATACGGGCAATGAAGAGGCGCTTGAGATAGAACAGATTACTCCTTTAGAGAAAAAAGGATTGCGATGGGCGGGTATTGGCACACTTATATTTATAGCACTTATGGCATGGACTATTATTCCAGAGAATGGATTGTTTAGAGACCCCGAAACTGGAGGAATACTACAATCTCCTTTCTTTTCGGGCATAATTGTAGGGCTTCTCCTTCTTTTCTTCGTTCCAGGTATTATTTATGGAATTATAGTAAATACAATTAAAAACGACAAGGATGTAATAAGGCACATAACCAATTCCATGAAAGGAATGTCGGGCTATATAGTGTTAGTGTTTTTTGCAGCTCAGTTTATTTATTGGTTCAACTATTCTAACCTTGGTTTGGTTTTAGCAATTGATGGAGCTCAGTTTTTGGGTAGTATTGGTTTCACGGGTATCCCTCTTATTCTTACATTCTTGCTTCTCTGTGCTTTCTTGAATATGTTTATGGGAAGCGCCTCTGCAAAGTGGGCTATTATGGCTCCTGTCTTTATTCCAATGTTTATGATTCTTGGCTATCACCCTGGTTTTACACAAGCAGCTTTTAGAATTGGAGATTCGGTAACAAATGTAATTACTCCTATGATGAGTTACTTTGCTTTGATAGTAACTTATGCACAGAATTACGATGAGAAAAACGGTATCGGAACAATAATATCATTAATGATTCCTTATACTGTAATCTTTACGGTGACATGGGCTGTTATGATAACAATATGGATGCTACTTGGAATACCTGTAGGTATTGATGGGCCAATTCATATGCCTGCTTTTTAAATTGAATATTCTTATCCGTAAATCAACTTACAATAATTCCACAAGACACTACTTTATAAATAGTGTGTTGTGGAGTAATGGGTACATTGGCTGTTTTTTATTGCGTTAGTTCCTTAAAACATTGTGGTGTGTATAAAATGGAGTGTCTACAACAAAAAAAATAGACCAGCTCGGCTGAGCTGATCTATTTTTCCCTTTTGGTTAATTAATGGTTATTAGTCTAAGGTAAAAAAAGATTGTTTTAGGTTATCAATACAAAGATATACCTCCTTTAGGTATAAGCCAAATTAAAAAGGATGTTGTAAAATAGTGTTGTATAACATGTTTGTTTTTAGATGTCTACTTCGTAGTGTATTCTTATGTGTTTAAACTTGGTGCGCTGTCTTGTTGTTTCCTCATGTTGCTTGAGTATAGATCTTACTTGTGCCACAGGATAGCCCAACTCCATTTTCAATAGTATCTCTCTTATGTAGTATTGCTGCACCCTCCCCACTGCTGGTATTGCAGGTCCTAACACACGCTCTCCCAATGTTTTTTTAAGTAGCATAGCCAAGTAGTCGGCAGCTTCCGATACATTATTCTCATATTTGTAGCGCAGCTTAATTACTATCAATCTATAATAGGGTGGATACTTAAACATACTTCTTTCTGCCAATTGAGCTTTAAAGAAATTGTGATAGTCGTTGTTTTTGATATAATCAAAAATGGGTTGGTTGGGATTTGAAGTTTGTATTACCACTGTACCCGCTACACCTTTTCTTCCTGAGCGGCCACTGGCTTGTGTAATCATCTGAAATCCCTCTTCGTGTGAACGGAAATCGGGGAAGTTGAGCAAACTGTCGGCTTGTATAATTCCTACTACACGCACATTGTCGAAATCCAATCCTTTAGAAACCATTTTAGTTCCTACTAATATTTGCGATTTTCCTTGAGAGAAGTCATTAAGTATCTTTTCGTATGATGTAGCTCCCCGGGTAGTATCTGTGTCCATCCTTGCCACTACAGCATCGGGGAAGAGTGTGCTCACCTCTTCGGCCAATTGCTCTGTGCCGCTCCCTAAATGCTGCAGGCTACCTTCTCCACAATCGGGACATTCTATTGCTACGGGGTAAGAGGCATCGCAATAATGACATTTTAATCTGTTTTGATATTTATGGAAAGTGAGTGTTACATCGCAATCTTGGCATTTTGGGGTGTAACCACAATTTCTACACTCTAAGATAGGGGCAAAGCCTCTTCTGTTTCTGAATAAAATAACTTGCTGGTTGTTGGCCAGTGCTTCTTCCATTTGTTTCATCAACAGGGGAGATACCAGTGACGTCATCATTTTTCTGCGTCGCAGATCTTTGGTGTCAACAAGGGTTATTGTTGGCA
>CAZBVD010000020.1:0-17431 GCA_964495235.1 uncultured Dysgonomonadaceae bacterium
ATCTTGTGACCATAACGGTTGTGCGGGTTCAAGTCCCGCTCCGAGTACGATTTTACAAAATATCCTTGCCTATTGGCTGATAAGTAGGGATTTATTAAAGCACCTTTCGCAAGATTGGTGCTTTTTTTATCTCTAAACTCAACCTAAAAAGTTATATTCGAAAATAAAATAAAAACAGCAAATAAGCTAAACCTCAACACATAATAACTCTTAAATAATTGCACAGACAAGCTTTTTATCTATATTTGTAAGATGCTAGTAAAATTATATGAAGAAAAACCAAACCAGCGCGAAATTGACAAAGTAATTGAAGTGCTGCGAAACGGTGGTATAGTTATATATCCTACCGATACATTATATGCTCTTGGATGCGATGCATTGAATGTGCGTGCAGTTGAAAAAATATGTGCTATTAAGGATATCAATCCTCAGAGAAACAACCTATCAATCATTTGTTACGATATGAGTGATATAAGCGAATACGCAAGAATAAGCACTGATACATTTAAACTGATGCGTAAAAACCTACCTGGTCCATTCACCTTTATTCTGAACACAACCTCTACCCTACCTAGAATTTATAAAAACAGGAAGACTGTGGGTATACGAGTTCCAGACAATAATATAATAAGGGAATTAGTATCACAATTGGGAAACCCCATAATGACAACATCGTTAAACGGTGATGATGGCGAACCTGAAGAATATAGAACAGATCCCGAGCTTATTCACGAAAAATGGGGCACCATAGCGGATATAGTGATAGATGGTGGTTATGGTGGAATAGAGCCTTCAACTATAGTAGATTGCACAGGAGAACTCCCTGAAATTACTCGCCAAGGCAAGGGTGTTTTAATTTCATAACTTGTTGAAAATAAGACATACTGTTTACTATATACTCTTTTCAAAATATACTGTATAATCTAAACTCTTTAGAGTAATGAAAAGATTACATACAATACTATCAATAATACTTACGCTATTATTTTTCGCTAGTTCTTGTTCGGATAAAGACAGGCTTCTAAAGCTAGAAGGCAAGAATATTCCGATAGTCTCTCAATTTGTATATGATGGGCTATCATTGTATTATTTATGGAGTGACGAAATGAGAAGTAAAAAGCCAACTGAAAATGATACAGACCCTGAAAAATATTTTAATAGCGTTCTTCATAAAACAGATATTGCTAATGAATGGTCATGGATAACAGATGATGCAGAAGGATTAATTGCAGGTTTTGCAGGCGAACCAAAGTCTTTCGGGTATTCTATTGGAGGATTCTATCTAATAGATGATAATATTTATGCGCTTATTAGATATGTATTTAACAATACACCTGCTTCGGAAGCTGGTATAGAACGTCTTGATTTAATTGGAAAGATTAATGGACAGCCGATTACTTTAAAATCAGGAACAAAAAATATATCTCAGCGAGATATAGATATATTGTATGGAGGTAACAGTGCAACTTTTACTACTTATAACTTTATTGACGGCAAAATAGTTGAGGGTAAAGAAGTGGAAGTAACACCTAGAGAAATAAAAGCTAACCCAGTTTTATTTAATAATGTTTATACAGAAGGTGACAAAAAAATAGGTTATCTGTTTTATACAAACTTTATTAGCAATTATAATAAAGAGCTATTTGAAGTTTTTGCTAAATTTGAGAGTGAAGGAGTTACAGATTTAATATTAGATTTACGATACAATCCTGGCGGAAGCCTTTCTGCAGCATCTTACTTAGTATCTCTATTTGCCCCTAAAACATCTGTGAAAAATAACACGGTCTTAACAACACTTACATATAATAAATATCTGAACAAATTATATGATAAAAACAATAGGAGCAGAAATACAAAACTAGGAAATTATCAAAAAGAAGATGTGTTAGATGAAGAGGGGAAAATTATATCAAAATCTGCTCCAAATCCTTTAGGAGCAAACCTTGATCTTGACAAAATATATGTTATTGCTACAGATAAGTCAGCATCAGCATCAGAACTCACAACATTTTGCTCGCGAGCTATTATGGGAGAATCTAATGTAATTCATATTGGAGGCCAAACTAGCGGAAAATATACTGCATCATGGACAATTCATCCATATGACAGTAAATATGGACAACCTATATATAAAGAAGAAAAATTATCGGCAAAACAAAAAAACATATTTAAAAATTGGGCAATGCAACCAATTGTTGCTATTTATAAAGATAAAGATGGAAAAGACTTTATAAATCCTGGCTATTTAGAACCTGATTATCCACTTGAAGAAGGATTCGGATTCCTAAACTTATGGAAACCACTTGGAGATACTCAAGATGTGTTTTTAGGTAAGGCGCTCTATTTAATAACAGGCCTTGAGAAGTATAGACCTATTGAACCAACACCAACAAGAAGCGATAAAATACAAATGATAGAGTTCATACCTGGAAGAGATGAAGCAAAACCGCTGCTTTTAGACAATATAATGCTTACCCCAAAGGAATTCATAGAAATTAGATAACTGAAGAAATTAGAAGACTAAACTTGTATAGGAGGGTCTTTATGTATCAAATTATTATCAATTGCATAGTATTTAATATACTGTTCACGTGTAAGGATGAGTTGTAAATCTTCATCTCTTTGTTTTTTCAATTTTTCAATACGCTTCTTTGTTCTACACCAAAAACAATTCTCTGCAGCATTAACATCAATTAAAAAGCTCACCTCCAACTCTTTTAGCTGAAGGGCTTGCTCATCATCAAAATTAATAAGCTCTTGCATTTTCTCAATTTTATCTGCCACAAACTGTTCAAATACATCTTTAATAATAGACTCTTGTGCAGATACATTTAATATAAATGCAAAGAGAGCTATAAATAGTAAGATTTTATTTTTCATCGCCTTTTATGTTTAATGTTATTTGATTGATTTAAAGGTTGATTGTTTGTAGCTTAGTTAGTTTAATGCAGCTGAAAACGCTCACCTATAGTATCCATAATTTCAAACAGCTCCTCTAAGGTATTTGCTCTTAGCATAGCAATACGTGTGGGTCTAAAGTCGGGTATCCCTTTAAAAAGAGGTGATGCCGCTAAGTGGCGACGAATATGTAAAATGCCTCTACGTTCATCAATTCTTTCTACAGATTGTAACACTTGTCGCTTTAGCACATCCAAATACCATTGAAAAGACTCTTTAGGTAGCAGCTCACCAGTTTCTAAATAGTGCTTCACCTCACGAAATATCCATGGAGCACCAAAACATGCACGACCAATCATTACTGCATCTACTCCAGTTTCATCAAAACGCTGTTTGCAAACCTCTGGCGAGTCCACATCGCCATTTCCAATAATGGGTATATGCATACGTTGATTGTTCTTTACATCGGCTATCAATGACCAATCAGCTTGGCCAGTGTACATTTGTGCACGCGTTCGTCCATGAATAGTAAGTGCTTGAATACCGCAATCTTGCAACTGTTCAGCAAGTGGAACTATTATTTTAGAGTCATTGTCCCATCCCAGTCTTGTTTTTACTGTAACAGGTATGTTTACAGCCTTCACAACTTGCTTAGTAATATCTAGCATCAACTCAGGTGTGCGTAACATACCAGAGCCGGCCCCTTTGCCAGCCACTTTCTTTACAGGACACCCAAAATTGATATCAATGATATCTGGATTAGCCTCTTCGCATATTTTAGCAGCTTCTACCATTGCTTCAGGGTCGCGCCCATATATTTGAATGGTTACAGGACGTTCATCTTCAGAGATTGCGAGTTTTTGATTTGTCTTTGGAATATTGCGAATAAGAGCATCGCTTGATATAAACTCGGTGTAAACCATATCAGCACCGAAGTTTTTGCACAACAATCTGAAAGAGATATCTGTGACATCCTCCATAGGGGCTAAAAACACTGGATATTTTGGAAAGGTGATATTGCCTATTTTCATTCTATAATTCTATATTCTTATTATTGTACAGTTCTAAACTTATTTTTGAGAGTGATTAAAACACCTTTATTTCAACATTGTTTAATCTCATAGGTGATACTTTTGAACTTGGCTGTGTCAACTTCATTGATACTTTATGAATTTTATCGTTATTCAACACTACTGGCTGCAATTGCTGAGAATAAACCTGCCAACTCTCTAAAGGTTGAATACTATAATTTAATTTATCTTCAAATCTATTGAAATGTTTAATTACCAATTGATTCCTTCCTTTTTTTAACGGTAGAAACACAGTTTCTGCTTGCCACTCTTTTCGTTCTGGCGAGAAATGTGCTGTAATATACTCTCCATTGAGCAATATATACACAGCATTGCCACTACCTATTTTTACAGCAATTGTTTGATCTGTAGTCGATTTTATTTCTTGCAAAAGAAGCATGCTTCCACGATGGTTTAACTTCACTGATTGTTTCTCTCCATAGCTGAAGTCAATTACTGGTGTCCAATTCTCTTTTATCACATCAGTCGGAATTAACTGTCCTTGCTCCTCTTCAATATATCCAAACACACCTCTTCCTCTTTTGCTATATAAACTACCCCACTTTACACTACTTTTAGAAAGATAGATAGTTTTTGAGTTCTCACCCAATAACTTAATTTGTTGCTCGGTATCATCTATACGAATAGAAACTAGTTTATCCTTTTCATTATCAGTAAAATATATTGATGGGTTTATTTTCTTTTTATTGGTCTTAAAACTCCAATCATAGCCTATCAAACTTTTGTATCCACCATAGTAATCTTGACTTGAGTGTCCGTAAGTGTGCACTGCATTGTGATGAGACAGCAAGCCCTTTTGAATAACATTGTAGGGTTTAACCACATATCCATCTTTGAAAGACACTTTCAGTACTGGAATATGGTCAGTATCGAGAGTTTGCAAATAGATTCTTAGTCCATCTTTTGTTTCAGTAAAATCGCATATTTGGCTATTACCTAACATTTTAACTTCATCTACCCTACCCTCATATCCTGCTAGAAAAATCTCTCCTGAAGACGGAGCTTCTTCTATAAATAGATAAAGGCTATTATCTTTTGTAGTAATATCACCCCATGGAAACACCTCGTGAAACGGATTGGCTGTTGTTCCATATATTGCCTCACTATTGGCTTCCACCCATTGTCCTATATGTTTCAAAACATCGCTTTCGAACTCAACTACGGAGCCATCTCCTTTTGGACCAATATTGAGGAGATAGTTGCCTCCCCTACTAATTACTTTTATTAAACTTTTAATCTTTTCTTGCACCTTATTCTCTACACTACCTCTCTCTTGCCAAGAACGATAGCCCCAAGTTTCATTAAACATAGAAGCAGCAGTTTGCCAAGGTACACCCAATTTATAATTGGGGTATTCATTATCGGGCATTACACTAAAATCAACATAATCGTTACCCAATCTGCCACTAATCATGCAGTTTGGCTGCAATTCATTAACTAGCTCATAGAGCTCTTTACTTTGATTGGGGGTAAGGGAACCCATATCGAACCATATTTCAGAGATATCACCATAATTGGTCATTATCTCTCTCACTTGATTCATGTTATATTGAAAGTGTTGTGGAGTAATAGGATCGGCATTGTGACTAGAAATGGGGTAAGCCTGAGGATAATGCCAGTCTATAAGCGAATAATATACTCCAAACTCAACACCTCCACGGACACAAGCATCGGCCAGTTCCTTCATTAAATCTCTTCCATAGGGTGTAGCATCCACAATATTGAAAGGTGTGTATTGAGAGTGATACATGCAAAAACCATCGTGATGTTTTGATGTAAACACAATAGAGCGCATGCCTGCATCTTTTGCAAGTGATACAATGCTATCTGCGTTCCACTCAGTGGGGTTGAACCCATTGGCTGTTGCTGCGTACCAATCGCTGAAAATACCGGCAAAAGATTGTATCTGTTCACTATATCCTCGCTTTACAGGCTGGTCTTGATAAACACCCCCATATTCTGAATACAAGCCGAAATGGATAAACATAGAGAACTTTTGGTCTAACCATTTTTGAGTTGGTTTATTTTGAGCCGATAAAATTGCGAAAATAGAAAGAAAAAGGAGTAAAAAATTATGTCTCTTCACTGCAATATAGTTTATTGAACAATCTTATTGAATGTGCAAATATAGCGTATTTTTATCAAAGGTGTTGATTCAGGTCTTTATTGCAACCTTCTTATTAGAACATGAAAAAACCACCTGAAAATGAATTCCCCCTTCTGCTTTTCTGTATCTCTTCAGTGTAATTTACAGTGCAGCTCACCAACCTATTTGATGTTGGAATATATGCCTTTGCTAATAATTATTTTAATGATTGTGTATAAACATTCTGATCCTGACTTACTGAGTCGGGGGTGTTAGCAATCATTTGCCAGGCTTGCTGCAAACTGTCAAGCTCCATAAGCATATGGTCTCTGACTACTAAAAAACTATCAAGCAACTCGGGTTTAACTGGATAAGAGGGGGGCGCCTCCATTGCAAGCGGATTGATGGGTTGATTATTCTTGTGCACCCTATAATCGAGGTGTGGCCCAGTAGAGAGACCTGTAGAGCCAACATAGCCAATTACCTGTCCTTGTTTTACTGTGCTTCCCTTTTGAATACCTTTGGCAAAACCATTAAGATGCATGTAGGTGGTTGTATAAACTGAGTTATGTTTAATTTTTAAATAGTTACCGCCACCATTCCTATCATATGCTTTTGCAATAACCACACCATCACCTACAGTTTTTACAGGAGTTCCTGTTGGAGCAGCATAATCTACTCCGTGATGTGCTCTGTACCTCTTCAGCACAGGATGATAGCGAGAATTGGAGAACTTAGAACTAATGCGGAAAAAATCGAGTGGTGCTTTTAGAAACTGCTTTCGCAAACTATTGCCTTTTTCATCAAAATACTCTCTTATTGAGTCTTGTTTAAAGGGTATTGCTATATATTCTCTATCATGATGATAGAATTGTGCACCTTCTATAGAAGCTATGTCCAAAAAAGTTGTATCATCTATCCATGCTTCATCATAAATCAAACGAAATGAATCACCTTTTTTGACACCAAAAAAATCGACCTGCCAAGCATAAAGATCCGACAATTTAAGTGCCAACATTGGAGATGCTCCAGATTCTACAATTGAATTCCAAAGAGAAGAGGTGATTGTACCCTCTGCATACTTACGCTGCAAGGTTATGGGTTTGGTGGATTCATGCACCTTCAAATTATCAGAAGCTAAATCTACAACCACATAGTCGGTTTTTGATCTTTCAAACACAAGATACTGTATAGTCGATGTGGTGTCTGATGTGGCTATGGTAGCATATGTATTACCAATTTGAAGTTTTGAAGGACAATAAAAAGGCGAAATAGTTTCGGTTATTTGCTCGGCATCATTGCCAGCAAAACCTAAGTTCATTAGAATTGAAGATAGATGATCGCCCTTTTCTATCTTATAATGATTCAGACACAATGAATCTATACATATTCCGTAGGCATATAATTGATTAGTTTCCTCTTGTAGATTGCTATCTACTTGTTGCTTATCTTGTTTTTGTGTGCACGAAAATGCAATGACCACCATAAACAGACAAGTAATAACTTTAATTATTGGTTTTAATTTAATCATATTCCAAAGATAGCTTTTTGAATTTTGAGACACAAAAATCCTTGATGTAAATAATTGGATAAACAACATAAAATTGGATCAGTAGTAAAATAATATTTTTAAAAAACTAGCAACTTTCTGAGTTAAAAGTCTAATCTGACTATTTAGGATTCAACAATAAAGTCTTAAAAGTCTAATCCGACTATGCAGGATTCAACAATTAGGTCATGAAAGTCAAATCATACTGTGTAAGATTCAACAATAAAGTCATAGAAGTGTGATCTGACTACATAGGATTGAAAGATTATGTCATAAAAGTCAAATCCAACGTGATGTTTTTGAGATTTTCACCTTTTTGGAAACAATAAGTGCTTAGAGAAAGTATAAAAAACATTTATTTATAATCTATATATAAAAAAACACCTATCAAATTAATGATAAGTGTTTAATTATAAATGTGATCCGCCTAGGATTCGAACCTAGGACCTACGCCTTAGAAGGGCGTTGCTCTATCCAGCTGAGCTAGCGGACCATCTTTCTTTTCAGCTTGCAAAAATAGTATATTTATCAATATAAAAAAAATAAATCACCTACTATTCAACTAAACTGACATATAAGTATCATATATATACATGAAAGAGTGAATAATAATTCTATTTCTTCAATTCTAAAGAGTTTTTTAAATTACTCCTTGCGCCATAATTGCTTTTGCCACTTTCATAAAACCAGCAATATTAGCACCTTTCACATAATTGACATAACCATCACTTTCTGTGCCATACTTTACACAACTCTCATGAATATTCGACATTATAGATTTCAATGATTCATCTACCTGTTCAGATGGCCAGCTATATCGTGCAGAGTTTTGAGTCATTTCCAATCCAGAAACAGATACACCACCAGCATTAGCCGCTTTTCCTGGAGCATACAGAAGTTTGTTTACTTGAAACAAATCAACTGCCTCTGGCATACAAGGCATATTTGCACCCTCTGAAACTGCTATAACACCATTAGCAATAAGGTGCTCTGCATCAACTCTATTTATTTCGTTTTGTGTAGCAGAAGGTAATGCTATATCTCCTTTTTCGTTCCAGGGCCGGCCTCCTGCAACATATTTACAACCATACTCTTCGGCATATTCTCTTATACGTCCTCTGTATAAATTCTTTAGCTCTTTCACATAAGCTAGTTTTTCTGTAGTAATTCCTTCTGGATCATATATATACCCATCTGAGTCTGAAAGAGACATGGGGATTGCTCCAAACTCTATCAGTTTTTCGCATGTATACTGTGCCACATTTCCAGAGCCTGAAACAATACATTTCTTCCCTTTTAAATCTATATTTTTTGTCTTAAGCATCTCACGCAAAAAATATACGTTGCCATAACCTCTAGCTTCAGGACGAATACGAGATCCGCCAAACTCAAAACCCTTACCTGTGAATGATCCAGTAAACTCTTCTGTTAATTTTTTATATTTTCCAAACATGTAGCCAACCTCTCTTGAAGATATAAAATGAGTTGTAAGAATATAAATATAATCTGTATGTAACAGGATGTAATATACAAATTTACTTTTTAAAACAACAACAGCAGCACAGTTTGACTACAAAACATCAAATAATAAAACAATATGCTACTTTTTAAAGCTTTTATATATAGGAATGAAAACAATAATACCTGACATAATAATGGATATAATTGTAGTCATGGTTATTTCTGAAGAATTTATTAAAATAAATGCTACAAGGAATACCCATAGTAAAGCGATGAATCCCATTTGTATTGGGGTAAGTTTTTTTCGTGCCATAAAGATTTTGCTTTTATAGTTAATTGCAAATATACATAAAAGAGAGGTGCGAAGATAATTATCTAAAATATGATTTTTCTATAAAAAAAACAAGCGTTTAAAATTAAAATGCTTGTCCATTAAAATTTTAAACGCTTGTAATATTATGTATAGTTATTGCAAGCTTTATAAAACCATCGCAATACTATATTTATCTAACATTGTTATGCTAAACAAGTTCTATTAGAGATGCTCCAGCTGGTACAACTGAACCTTCTTCTACTAATATTTTACTTACAGTACCAGAAGATTCAACAACTATATCATTTTCCATTTTCATGGCTTCTAATATCATAACAACCTGACCTTTTTCAACTTTATCTCCTTCTTTTACTGATATACTCATAATATTACCAGGCATTGGGCTCTCGATAACCTCTGTAGGCACTTGTGATTGTGTTTCGGCTACCTCCTTCTTTTCTTCGTTGCTAGTTTCAACAGATTTGTTTTTTAATTCATATTCCATTTTACGCTGTCCTTTTAGGTATGTTAATCCTACCGTTGGGAACAATTCTAGCAGTAACTCTTCTTTTTCGTTTTGAGCTAAACGTACACCTCCAAATTCGTCTAATATAGGATTGTCTTGACGTTTGTATTTTGAAGTATCATAAGGAACTTCTTCTCTAGACCCTGTTATTTTTAATCTAAACTCAGGATCAATAGGCACTGGAGTTTCTCCATACTCACCTTTCACTAATGATACAAACTGATTTGAGGGACTAGCATACTTTTCTTTACCATTTATACTATTACGAGCAGAAGCTACAGCTTGCGCTCCTACAATCTGACTTGTTGGAGTTACAAGAGGTGGCAAGCCTGCGTCTAATCTTACACTAGGAATTAGCTTCATAGCTTCTTCAAGTAAATCCATATCGTTGTATTGCTTCAACTGGGCAACCATATTAGTGTACATACCGCCAGGTATTTCTGCATTCTTAACCAATTCATTTGGCTCTGGGAAGTTGAAATACTTGTCTATTGCGTTACACGCAACCAACAAAGCTTCTTCGTTAAAGTTTCTAACTGATTCAATAGCCTTATCAAATTCTTTATCTATATGAGCCGGTAATTTATCTGTAAGAGGATTAAATGGATTTGGAAACTGCTTAACAGCATCAAAAGCATCTAACTCTTTACGAATTGTAAATAGCTCTTTATTTATTTTAGCCACTGCCTCCATATTCACATCAAGCTCAACACCCAATTTCTTACAGAAAATATATACAAGTTCAATAGCAGGAGCTGCAGGACCACCAGCAAAATTCCATATATTGGTATCTACAATGTCAGCACCACACATAATAGCTGTTAACACAGCTCCAAGTCCAAAGCCTGGTGTACAATGAGTGTGGAAGTCTATTGGTAAATCTATTTCTTTTTTTATTAATGGAATTAAAGTTCTAACACGAGAAGGAGGAATGAGTCCACTCATATCCTTAATTGTAATCATGTCAGCACCCAAAGCCTTCATTTCTTTTGCTTTGTTCAAGAAGTATTCATCTGTAAATACTTCCTTATAGGTAGATTCAACAGGTTTATCTTTTTTCAGGAAAGATAAAAATCCTTTCTTTTTGTTTTCTTGTAAAGGCTCTTCAAATTTTGGGTCTACTGTATAGCAAATGGCGCAATCTGCCATTCCACCGTATTTTTTTATAGACTTTACACTTGACTTGATATTATTCACATCATTCAAAGCATCAAAAATACGCATTACATCTAAACCTGATGCTACAGCATTTTTGAAAAAACCATCAATAATTTCATCTGTATATGGTGCATAACCATACAAGTTTCTACCACGAGAAAGAGCTGTTAACTTAGATGCATTACCCACACCTTCATTTATTTTCTCAAGTCTATCCCAAGGATTTTCGTTTAAATAACGCATAACTGAATCTGGAACTGCTCCTCCCCAAACTTCCATAGCGTAGAAATTGGCATCTTTATAAAAAGGTAAAACCCTATCAATTTGATCTTGGTTCATGCGAGTTGCAAAAGCAGACTGTTGTCCATCTCTTAATGTAAGGTCTCTAATTAACAATTTTTGCTTCATAATAGTTGTAATTTAAAATTGGTGAAGTTGTTATTTAATTACTTAGTTTGATATTAATTTGGCGCATAGATTAAAGAATTATTGATATTTTACATGTTGTACCTACCTAAAATATTAAATATGTAAACACCTTGTTATAAAAACATTAAACCTATACAGTTAACAATACAAAGTAAATCATTTTTTTTGAATATCAATCTATTAAAGAATTATTTCTTTAATTATTTTGCTGGCTAAAAAATAGCAGAATTAGTAAAACACCAACCCTGCTATTAAATATAATATCTTTATATACTAAAGTTTAAATTAAAAGCGCCTTCCTTTTGGACGTCTCTTCTTTTTATCAAAACTTCTCCTATCTCTATCTGAATTAGAATTACTATCTGAATCTTGTGCCACTTCAACAACAAGTTTCCTATCTTCAATAAACAGACCCTTGAATGTATCCACTACTTTTGGTGCAACCCCTTCTGGAACTTCAAAGAATGAGAAGTTTTTAAGTAAGTCTATTCTACCAATACGCACTTTCTCTGTTACATGATCGTTGATAAAACCCATTAAGTTAGCAGGATTTGCACCATCCATTTTACCTATATTGATAAAAATACGTGTATATCCTTTTTCAGCTTGACGACTGCCACCTCCTCTCTCAGAAGATTTTCTATCGTCTCTTCCTTCTCTTCCTTTTTTAGAAGATCGTTCTGTAGGTTCTATGATTTCCTCAGCTGAATTATAATACTGTAGAAGATTATTAAATTCTAAAGAAACAATACGTTTAATGATATCCTCTTTTTCCAACCATTCCAATTTTCTGAATATAGAAGGAAGCAAGTGATCTATCTGTTCGTCGTTTACTTTTACTTTCTCAATTTTATCAACCAAGTTGAAAAGTTGCTTTTCGCAAATTACATCTCCCGATGGAAGTGTGCGTTTTTCGAACTTCTTATTTATTGCTTTTTCAAATTGAGTGATTTTACCTCTTTCTTTTAAATGAATAATAGAAATAGAAGTTCCATTTTTTCCAACCCTACCTGTTCTACCACTTCTGTGAGTATAACTTTCTACATCATCAGGCAAACCGTAGTTAATAACATGAGTAATATCATCTATATCTAAACCTCTTGCCGCAACATCTGTTGCAACTAAAAACTGCAGGTTTTTGTTGCGAAATTTACCCATTACTAAATCGCGTTGGCTTTGCGATAGCTCTCCATGCAATGAGTCTGCATCGTATCCGTCTTGAATAAGTTTATCTGCAATTTCTTGAGTTTCACGTCTTGTACGACAAAATAATATTGCATAAATATTGGGATAATAATCGGCAATACGTTTAAGTGCTAAATACTTGTCGCGAGCAGCTACCATGTAATAAACATGCTTAACATTTAGTGCTCCTTCATTTTTACGGCCAATAACAATCTCTATTGGCTTTTCCATATATTTCTTAGTGATTCTAGCAATCTCTTTAGGCATAGTTGCCGAAAACAGCAACATACTACGACCATTAGGAACACGAGATAGAATGTCATCAATACTTTCTGTAAATCCCATGTTAAGCATTTCGTCGGCTTCATCTAAAACTACAGTATGCACCAAGTCAAGCGACATAACTTTTCTATTCAATAGATCAATTAACCTACCTGGAGTAGCTACAATAACTTGAACACCTCGCTTTAGCGAGCGTATTTGACTATCGATGCTTGATCCACCATAAACTGGTAAAATCTTTATACCGTCAACATATTTAGAATAGTCAACTAAATCTGCAGAAATTTGTAGACAAAGTTCACGAGTAGGACACAAAATTAATGTTTGTGGTGCCTTTTTCTTTACGTCTATTTTTTGGATGATTGGCAAACCGAATGCTGCTGTTTTACCAGTTCCGGTTTGTGCAAGAGCGATAATATCGCGCGTTTCTCCTAATAATAAAGGAATCACTTCCTCTTGTACGGGCATGGGTTGCTCAAAACCCAATTCTTGTAATGCTTCAACAATTTCTGAAGCAAGACCGAGCTGTTCAAATGTTTTCATTTTTTTATAATATAATGTGTTATGGCAGTCAACATTCTCCTCTTTACCCCCACAACATGCGACATTATAAAAAATATGAGAGAAAAACACGAACACCAAGAATAATAAAAGATTTTTATTGAAAAGTTAATTGATAAATTGATAACCTGAATTAATGAAGGAAAGAATTTAAAACTTTTAAAAATAAAAATCGGCGACAAAGATAAGTATTAAAATTGAAATATAATCAATTAAGGGTTATAAAGCATTAATTTTCTCAATATAATCTTTTTACCTTTAGATACACTCACTTCTTTTTCTAGATAATTATCTACTGAACCATATGTTTCCTTTATGTAATCAAATGCATAACTTAAATATGCACTATTAGCTGAAAAAAGTGCTGTCATTGCTTCTTGCAATGATTCTGGCAATGGTTCAGAAAAAGTAATTGTTTTTTTTGGATTAATATGTTCATTCGACATTAAATAATCTTCTTCAATAATATATTCAGGAACACCTAAAGCATATAATAATAAAGCTGCAGCTATTCCTGTCCTATCTTTTCCTAAGTGAGATGATATAAGTATTGGATAGTTGTTTTTATCTAAAAACACATTAAACATTTCCGCAAATTTATCTGTATTCTTTTCAATAATCTCTTTATATGATTTTTGCATATAAAGAATAGTTTCACTGCGGGTAAAATTTTCTTTTAGAAGTTTATTTTTAGTATCAATAAAATCAGCTGATTCAATAGGTATATTTATCTTAGGTATATTTATAAAGTATGGGTGCGCTTTTCTATCTTTTTCGGTTCTAAAATCTATAATTGTTTTAATACCTAATCTTTTTAATTTATCTTGATCGAATAAATTAGAATTACTCAAATGCCCCGACCTATATATATTTCCCCATTTTAGCTGTTTTTCATCACTTGTTGAATAACCTCCTAAATCTCTAAAATTAGAAATATTATCCATATCAATGATTCTATTAGAAATTATCCCAGAAGTTACTCCACTTGTTTTGAGTATAAAAAATTCGCGCAATCCTGATCCAGTTGGATTCAATAAAGCAAATTGATCCTCTACAAGTTTTGTTCTTATAGGCGTGAAATTTCTAATGGAAGTATCAGTCATTGCAGAATATATATCTATTTTACCTTCAACATCTGGACTAACTTCCCATTTCAATAAAAAATTACCATCCTTGTTTTTTTCAACTACTGATGCTATTTGTATTGTAGACATACAGCTCACTAATACTAATGCAATAATTAAACAAAGTATCTTATATATATATTTCATATTGTTTTTTCTAGATAAGGTGTAACAAATATAGTAAAAGTTATTGTTCAACACAATCTGTTTAAATGCCAATTAACATTATATGCATAATTGTATTTTGCATATGTTGCTTTTTTAAGATAATCTACTCATTTTCAATTATTAATAACGATGAAAATAAGTTGTCATAAAACAAGCCTATTTTACTGTTAATAACTTGTTGATAGAATGTGCATGGAAAGTTAATGCTTTAATTTGTATATACTAAATAAAAAAGTATGCAATCATTGATTTGTAATAACACCTAAAAGTTGTTTTAATCTTTCGAGAACAAATCATCAGCTTTTGAACAAGTAAATACGGAGTTTAAGGAAATAATTTATTAACTTTGAAGTTTATGAACATTATTTGATAACGTTTGTAAAGGTATGATTTATAGTATATAATAAAATACTAGGCTGTTGATAGTCTATTGATAACACATAAAGTTTTATTAATAACTTAATATCAAAATTATTCAACTAAAAAATATCAACAGTATCAACAGGCATATACTATCATCATTCTTTTTTTTATTAATATCAAAACAATATATATAATAATATGTCAGTTAATAATTACTTGGAAACAGAGAACAATTTAAAAAGCAAAATAAACTTACTGCGTAAAGAAAAAGATGCTCTTATACTTGCACACTTCTATCAGAACAAAGAAATTCAGGATATAGCAGACTATGTAGGTGATAGCTTAGCTCTTGCTCAGTGGGCTTCTAAAGCGCAAAACAAAACAATTGTAATGTGTGGGGTTCACTTTATGGGAGAGACAGCTAAAATTTTGTCTCCTGATAAGAAAGTTCTAATTCCAGACAGAGAAGCTGGATGTTCTTTAGCTGATAGCTGTCCAGCTGATGAGTTTGAAGCGTTTATTGACAAACACCCAAGACATACTGTTATATCTTATGTGAATACTACAGCTGCTGTAAAAGCGCTTACAGACATAGTTGTTACATCAAGTAATGCAAAACAAATCATTGATTCGCTTCCTGCAGATGAAAAAATAATATTTGGACCTGATAAAAACTTAGGAAACTATATAAATAGTGTAACTGGAAGAAAAATGGTGCTTTGGGATGGTGCATGTCATGTTCATGAACAATTTTCCTTGGTGAAAATACTTGAATTGAAAAAAAAGCATCCCGATGCTTTAGTATTAGCTCACCCCGAATGTAAACCCTATATATTAAAAATAGCAGATCATGTGGGCTCAACTTCATCTATCTTGAAGTTTGCAACCAACTCTCAAAATGACAAGTTTATAATTGCAACTGAATCTGGTATAATGCACGAGTTGAAAAAACAAAGTCCTCATAAAACTTTCATAGCGGCTCCCCCTGAAGATGCAACTTGTGCTTGCAATGAATGTTCTTATATGAAATTGAATACACTTGAAAAACTTTATTTGTGTTTGGAAAATGAAAAACCTGAGATATTTGTAGATGAAAATATAAGAATAAAGGCGGTTAAATCTATCGAGCGCATGTTGGAAATATCTGCTCAGCATGGTTTATAGTATTATAATGGGAGTCTAATATTAATTCAACCATATTTTTTTTAACCGAAACAATAACCGGTTACGCTCTTGAGATAGGAGATGATACATTAAAGTAAAAAGATTACAGCTCCTTGTAATCTTTTTACTTTAATACGCATACACTAGTAAAGAGAATATATTTAATTTAATTCTAAACAAATCTACCATTGTAGATAAGACAAAAATGTAACGAAAATTGCATCTACTGTGGTAGATTTGTTTGAAAAGGCTGAAAACGATACTTTTCTGATAAAGTATTCAGAGTTTATGTCATAAATAATAGATATTCAACTATGGATTGAAAAAACATATGATGAACAAACATCTTTAAGTGTGGAATTGATTTTTTATGCGATAAATAGCCAGGAGATTTACAGTAAAAGAAAAACAATAGGGTAAATGCTCAAAAAAAGAAGGTAAATTGTAATTATAATCGTTGACCAACATATCTACCACCGTAGATGGAAGTTTTATCTGTTTTCTCAATTTCTACATTGGTAGAAATGTTTGGGAAAGTATTTTAAAACCTTTTAATTTAGTTTTTATTGGATTTAAGAGGGTTAATTCTATAATAATGAATGTTTAACGGAAAATCTGTGGGGTTTGTAACCGAAACAAAAATCTTCTATTAAAAAGAAATTTACAGATATGATATTTAGATTTTAAGAGGATTGTTTTATTTGATAGTATTGAATTAAAAGAGGAAAATAGCTTACAGTATATCTAATCATAGAACCTAGTATAGTAGCATTATTCAAGAGTATAAAGCAAAAAAAAGAGTGGAATTTTCCACTCTTTTTTTATTATATAAATTGTACTAACTAATTATAGTTGTGGTCCTGCAGGGATCAATGCTTTTGCATCGTCGTTGTCGCAATATTGTACAAAGTTTTCAAGATACATGCCAGCTAATTTTTTAGCTTTAGTTTCCCACTCTTTAGCATCTGTGTATGTATCGCGTGGATCTAACAAACCTTCGTCAACATTATTTAGTTTTGTAGGTATAGTTAAATTCATGATTGGAATATGTTTTGTTTCAGCTTTGTCAATTG
>CAZBVD010000021.1:0-16971 GCA_964495235.1 uncultured Dysgonomonadaceae bacterium
CAGTCTGAACTGTCTCTTATGTTTAGAAGAAAAGTATCCATGTTTAATAATAAAGGGACTATACTATAAAATAGTTTGCAGTTAATCTGTATAAAAGCAGCTATATTGTGATGAAAAATGTTCACAAATAAAGACTGGGTGATTTTTGATTTGCAAATTTACGAATATATGTGTTTTCTATTGCAGAAAAGTAGTTTTTTTTATTCAAATCATTTAAGAGTCCACCTTTATATTCGCAAAAAAGACCAATCAAGCAGCCATACAACTACTTAATTGGTCTTTTAATAAACAAGTCAAACACACTAATATCTGTAAAAACCCTCTTTGGTTTTGCGCCCCAATAGATTGGCTCTAACCATTTTGCGAAGTAGGGGGTGAGGACGATATTTGTCATCGCCAAATTCACTATGAAGCACCTCCATAATTGCAAGACATACATCCAGCCCTATCAAATCGGCCAAAGCAAGAGGTCCCATTGGGTGTCCTGCACCCAACTTCATGGCTGCGTCTATTTCATCGCGCGATGCAACCCCTTCAGCAAAAACTCCTATTCCTTCATTAACTAATGGAATAAGTATTCTGTTTACTATAAATCCTGGTGCTTCATTAACTGTTGTGGGTACTTTACCAATTTTTTCAGCAAAGCTGTAGATGGTGTTGTGCACCTCTTCATCGGTTAGTTGGCCTTTTATCACCTCCACTAGTTTCATGGCATGAACAGGATTGAAAAAGTGCATTCCTATTACCTTTGATGGGCGATTGGTAGCAGCTGCCATTTCTGTTATAGATAATGATGAGGTATTGGTTGCCAAGATAGTTTCAGGTTTACAAACCTTATCTAAGGATTTCAACACCTCCTTTTTCATCTCCATATCTTCATTAATCACCTCTATTGCTATATCGCAATCATTGCAATCTTCGTAACTGAGTGTTGTAGATACTCGTTTGCTAATAGCATCTTTCTCTACTTGGTCAATTACATTCATATCAACAAGACGGAGAAGGTTTTTACTGAGGATTTCTTGTGCGCGGGTTAAAGTCTCTTCAGTGTACCCTTTCCACACCACTTCATAGCCCGATTGTGCAATTACCTGCACAATACCTCCACCCATGACTCCGTCTCCTACTATACATATTTTCATTTTATTCTACCTTTCATTCTTTAAAGGAGGCAAGTTTTGTTTCTTATAAAAACGCTACTTTCCTTCAAATGTTATTTTCTCTTTCTTCATAAAAGCTTGCATACCATTCTTCTGATCTTCTGTTGTAAAGCAATGTGCAAAAAGAGTTGTCTCTATATCTATGCCAGATTCAATATCTGTATCCATACCTTCGTTTATTGCTTTCTTGGCATATTGTACTGCTATTGGAGCTTGTGATGCAATCTTTTGCGCCATCTTTTGTGTCTCCTCTTCAAGTGTTTCAAGTGTGCAAACTTTATTGACCAAGCCAATTCTAAGCGCCTCCTCAGCGTTAATGATACTGCCTGTGTAAATCAGCTCTTTAGCCTTTCCTATGCCCACAAGGCGAGGAAGACGTTGTGTGGCGGAGAAACCAGGGTTGATACCTAGTCCTACTTCGGGTAGTCCAAATATTGCATTATCCGAGGCAATGCGTATATCGCAACACAAAGCTAGCTCGCACCCACCGCCTAATGCATAACCATTGATTGATGCAATAACAGGGATATGGAGCAGCTCTATTCTTCTGAATATTTCTGATCCAAATTCTCCAAATGCCTTTGCTGCAGTCTCTTTTAAGTTTGCCATTTCTGAGATATCGGCCCCTGCAACAAATGTTTTATCAATACCTGTAATGATAAGTACACGGTTGTTTCTGTTATTTTCAACCACAGTGAGTGCACGGTTTAATTCATGAAAAATCAATGAGTTGAGTGCATTCAGTGCTTTAGGATTATTTATCTGAATGGTGCAGATATGCCCATCAGTTGATATATTTAAATATTTAAATTTTCGAAAACCTGTCATTTTGTTTTTTATTGTTTATTAGCTCGCTTCTCTTTCAATCGGCGAGTGAGTGCTGGTACAATTTGTTTTAAATCACCTACAATACCTAAATCTGCGGTATTAAATATAGATGCACCTTTATCTTTATTTATTGCAATAATATAGTCAGATTCTTCCATTCCTGCTAAGTGTTGCACAGCTCCAGAAATACCAAGAGCGAAATAGATATCTGGACGAACTGTTTTACCTGTTTGTCCAACTTGTCTCTCTGCAGGTATAAGCCCCGCATCAACCATAGCTCTTGATGCAGAAACTTCTCCACCTAATACTTTGGCTAACTCGCTTAGGTCTTCAAATCCTTCAACACAGCCAACACCACGGCCACCTGACACTAAGATGTCTGCTTCGGTAATATCAACCCTGCATTTCTCTTCTTTTATATTCTCAAGAATACGTACTTTAAACCTTTCTTTGTTGAAGGTTACTTTCACCTTTTCTATTTCGCCTTGTCTGCTCTCATCTTTTGGTTTGGTGCGCATTACACCAGGGCGTACTGTTGACATTTGTGGTCTGTGCTCTTTACAAACAATTGTTGCCATTAAGTTACCTCCAAATGCGGGGCGTGTCATAAGTAACTCTTTCTCTTCAGAAATATCAAGGCCTGTACAATCTGCAGTTAGTCCTGTGTCTAGTCTAGCAGATAGCCTTGGTCCAAGGTCACGTCCAATAGTTGTAGCTCCAAGTAGCATAATGCTTGGCTTGCGCTCTTCTACTATTTGAGTTATTGCTTGCGTGTAAGGTTCGGTTATGTAATATTGCAATTCTTTATCGTCAACACACAACACTGTGTCTGCGCCATAATAAATCAACTTTTTAGCTTTCTCTTCTATGTTGTACCCGAGAAACACTGCAACTACATTTTCGCCCAATTCATCGGCTAATTCGCGTGCTTTTCCCAACAGTTCTATCCCTACGCTCTGTATTTTGTTTTCTCTTTGCTCTACAAATACATATACGTCTTTATATATTGATTTGTTTATTTCCATATCTTAAATAATGAATTTTTCTGTTAGTTTCTCAAGGATTATATCTACAGCTTCTTCTGTGTCCACTTCATATATCTGACCAGCAGCTTTAGCTCCTTTGGTAAATGATTTGGAAACACGAGTAGGCGAACCTTTCAATCCTAACTTAGTTACATCTACTTCAATATTATCGGCGCTCCACACTTCTACATCGCGGGTGTAAGCTTCAACAATTCCTCTCACTGTCATGTAGCGAGATTTTCCTGCTTCTGATAGTACTGTGACTAAACATGGTGTTGATACTTCTACCATTTGATACCCTTCTTCTGTTGCCTTCTTTATAAGGAGTTTATTGTTCTCCTTTACAGTGAGTTCTTGCACATAAGTTACTTGAGGTATATCTAGGTGTTCTGCTATTTGTGGACCTACCTGAGCCGTGTCTCCGTCAATAGCTTGACGACCAGTAATTATTAGATCATACTCTAATTTGCGCAATGCTCCTGACAATGCATGAGATGTAGCTAAAGTATCTGCTCCTGCAAACCTTCTATCACTTAGGTGTATGGCTCTATCTGCACCCATAGCATACGCTTCACGTAATATATCGTCAGCCTGAGGAGGTCCCATTGTTATTACTGTAATATGGGCATTATGTTTTTCTTTTAATTGTAGTGCCACTTCTAATCCCCCTTTATCGTCGGGGTTCATAATGCTCTCTACTCCATCTCTAATGAGAGTTCCTTTTACAGGATCAAGTTTTATCTCGGTAGTATCGGGCACTTGTTTTATGCAAACTGCTATTTTCATTGTAGTAAATTTATTATTTTAATAAGTTGGCTGCAATAACCATGCGTTGTACTTCTGATGTACCTTCGTATATCTCCGTTATTTTGGCATCTCTCATCATTCTTTCCACTGGATATTCGCGTGTGTAGCCATATCCTCCGTGAAACTGAATTGCTTTGTTGGTCATCTCCATGGCTAGTTCTGATGCAAATAGTTTTGCATAAGCTGCATCAACAGTAAATGGCATTTTATTGTCTTTCTTGAAAGCTGCTGAACGAATGAGCAGTCTTGCTGCTTCAATTTTAGTTTGCAAGTCGGCCAGTTGAAACTGTGTGTTTTGAAATTGTCCAATTTGTCTGCCAAACTGCTTTCTCTCTTTCACATACTTCACTGTTATGTCCATAGCTCCTTGAGCTATACCCAAAGCTTGTGCTGCAATGCCAATTCGTCCACCATCCAATGTTTTCATGGCTATGCTAAATCCTCTGTCTTCTTTACCCAAAATGTTTTCTTTAGGTACTATACAGTTTTCAAAAATGAGCTCACAGGTTGATGATCCTCTAATACCCAACTTCTTCTCATGCTTACCAATACTAAATCCAGGAAAATCTTTCTCTACAATAAATGCAGTTATACCACGTGTTCCTTTAGACTTATCTGTCATGGCAAACACAACGAAAATATCAGCGTAAGCAGCATTGGTAATAAATATTTTAGAGCCATTCAAGATATAGTTGTTTCCATCTAGCACAGCAGTTGTTTGTTGTGCCGAGGCATCAGTACCAGCATTGGGTTCTGTAAGACCAAAAGCACCAAGGTGTTTACCACTAGCAAGATTGGGTAGATATTGCTCCCTTTGCTCAAATGTTCCAAACTCATAAATAGGAGAAGCACACAGCGATGTGTGAGCTGATACTATTACGCCAGTTGTGGCACATGCTCTTGAAAGCTCTTCTACTGCTATTGCGTAAAGGCTATTATTGCCGCCGCTTCCTCCGTACTCAGTGGGAATAGGTATCCCCATGATTCCAAGATTAGCCATTTTCTCAACTGTCTCCAGTGGGAATCTCTCTAGTTCGTCAATCTCTGCCGCTATGGGGTTTACCTCTTTCTCGGTAAATTCTCTAAGCATTTGCCTAAACAGGGTTTCTTTTTTTGATATTGAAAAATCCATAGTGTATGTTTATATCGTTATGAAGCTAGGGCTTCATTATTTTATATTTTCATGTTTATACTCTCATCTCTCTCAAGTCGGGCGAGAAGATAAGTGTTGCTTCTGTAGCTTCCAGAAGTTGTTCTTTGGTAAATTTAGGGTGTAGTTCTGTTACAACTAATCCCTTTTCTGTAACTTCTATCACACACATTTCTGTAATAATCATGTCCACTTGTCCTTCTGCTGTGAGGGGCAATGTGCATTTCTTCATTATTTTATGGCTCCCCCTAGCTGTATGCTCCATGGCAAGTATTACTTTGCGCGTACCAATAAGCAAGTCCATTGCTCCACCCATTCCTGGTGCTCTTTTCCCTGGTATAATCCAGTTAGCAAGGTCGCCTTTTTCGTCTACTTGCAATGCGCCCAATATGCTCACATCAACATGTCCTCCACGAATAATGGCAAACGATGTAGCACTGTCAAAGCATGCCGCTCCTTTGTTTGCAGAGATAGGTCCACCGCCAGCATTAATTAAGTTGGGGTCTTCTTCGCCCTCATTAGGAGTAGGACCCATACCAATTAATCCATTCTCTGATTGGAGAATTACATTAACCTCAGGTTTTAGATAATTGGGTACAAGCGTTGGTAGTCCGATGCCTAAATTCACAACATCTCCGTCGTGTAGTTCAAGTGCAACTCGTTTAGCAATAGTATGTCTCATTTCATTTCTGTCCATGATATTTTATTTTTGTGTTTTTATTTCTGTTTGTTATTATTGTTCTTCCATTCTTCTGTGTATTTCTTGTGCCAAGAAAGATGCTACATCGTCGGCATATGTATTCATGCCAAAACCTGCATCATAGCCAAGCTCTTTTGCCAATTCGTGTGTTATGCGCGGTCCACCACAAGTTATGAGCATTGTATCTCTCAATCCTTCAGCTTCAAGCATCTCCACCATTTCCACCATATTGGCTATGTGAACATCCTTTTGTGTTACTGTTTGAGAAACCAATAGTGCGTCGGCTTTCATCTCTATGCCTTTTGCTATAAGGTCTTCGTTGGCAACTTGACTACCCATGTTCACTGTTTCAAACATTTCGTAACGCTCCAATCCAAAATGCCCTGCAAATCCTTTCATGTTCATTATGGCATCAATACCTACAGTGTGTGCGTCTGTACCAGTGCTAGCACCTACTACAACTATTTTGCGTCCAATTTTTTCTTTTATGAACTCGTCCGTTGTTTTCATATCCCATTTTGTGGAAGTTACTTTTGGTACATGTATACTTGTGTAATCTACCGACCCTTTGAAACTACCATAGCAAACAAAGAAAGTGAAATCGCCTGCTAGTTCTTTATGATATACTATTTGAGGATTTTCAAATCCCATTTTTCTTATCAACTGTTTGGCCGCTTCCACCGCCTCGTCACCTGCTGGTACGGGTAGTGTAAAGCTTAGTTGTGTTTTGCCATCATTAATAGTGTCGCCATAGGGTCTCACTTGGGTGAGGTCCACTGTTTGGTCAAATTCGTTTTTGTCTATATTATTTAATGCTTCGCTCATATTGTTTGTGCTATTTTTTCATTAAAGCTATAAATGGATTGTAGTAGTGCTCTCCTTTTGATGATACCCCTGCCAGTCCTTTGCCTCCATTCTTGGGGCGTTTCACGCCACCAAATATTCCTTCTTCAAGTGCTGAAAACAATCCTTTCGATTCCAATTCTTTCAACAGATCTATTGTTTTGTTTACTACTTCGTTTGCTCTTTTTTGTATAATGCCATCTTTCTTAAACTCCATCTCTTCGCCAATAGCGCGCATGTTATTGAATATGTATTTTGCATTCTCAATAGCGAGAAATCTGTCAGACATGAAGGGTGTGTGAATGGCTTCTGTTGGCATTCCAAGTAGTTGAATTCCTTGCGATGTCCATATCCCTATCATGTTGAATAATGCATCTTGCAAGTGTCCTTTAAATATATTGCCAGTCATGAATTTTGTGGGGGGCATATATTTGAGTGGTGCTTTTGGAAATATTTCACGAATCATTTGCGCTTGCGCCAACTCTAATAAGAATCCATTTTCTAATTCAGGGTCCATCTCAAAAGCATGTCCAAGCCCCATTTGCTCTTCGGGCAATCCTGCCATCAATGCTAGCTGCTCATTGATAAAGTCTGAAGCCAACACCGTATGTGCTTCTTCTACTGCATCGGCAGTAGTGAGATAGTTGTCTTCACCTGTATTGATGATAACACCCGCAAAGCCATTAATTACCCGCGACATAAATTGGTCTATCATGGTGCGTTGCATATTTATATCTCTAAAGAGAATGCCATACAATGCATCGTTCAACATCACGTCTAATCCTTCTAATGCTCCCATTGCTGCTATCTCGGGCATACATAGTCCAGAGCAGTAGTTGCACAGACGAACATACTTGCCAATCTCTTTGCCCACCTTGTCAAGTGCTTCGCGCATAATGCGGAAGTTTTCTTGTGTGGCATAGGTTCCCCCAAATCCTTCTGTTGTTGCACCATAGGGTACATAGTCTAATAGGCTTTGTCCTGTTGTGCGAATTACAGCAATAATGTCAGCTCCTTGATGGGCAGCAGCTTCTGCTTGCCTCACATCTTCGTATATATTGCCCGTTGCCACTATCACGTAGAGGTAAGGGCGTGGCCCTTCGCCCAATGTTGCAATTTGCTCTTCGCGATTGGCTCGTTTGCTTACAATGCGTTCCATACTTTGATTGATGTATGGTTGCAATGCCTTTTCTATCTCTTCTGTTGTGTGGTATGCATAAGAGGTTATATCAATATTCTTTTTTGAAATTTGTTCTGCAATTTCCTGAGGCGACTGTTTTGTCTCTATCACAGCATTTCCAATAAAGAAAAGTGCACCTTGATCCACAACTCCTTTGTCTTTTATAGCATCTACCACAATATTGGGTAGTGGTACACCATTGTGGTCGGTGTTGTTTATTCCAACCAGCCGACAAAGCGCTCTCTCAACGGATACTGTTGTGTAGTTATCTACAAATGACTGTACATTCTCGGCAATTTTGTTGGCAAGATCTCTGGCTAGTTGTACGTCATCAAAATTGATGTTCAATTTGCTTTGCTGCATATAGTAATAGTTTTTTTAATCGTTTAAATAAGTTTTTATTCGGTGGAGTAGGTCGTTGCTTATTCCCAGTATCTCTGCTATATAGATAGCTTCATGTGGAACTTCATGTTCTTGACTCTCTTCCAAAGAATAGTCTATATAATTATTAATGTTGTGAATTGTTATCTTCACATTTTTATCTTTCAGTCTAAATCCTTTTACCCTCAATTTACGGCAAGGTGTATCAATGCTATAATGAGTTGTAATAAGCGAACTCACTTTATGTTCGCTTAAATAGTTGAGCACACCGCACACTATAGCTTTACCCTCAATAGGATTTGTAGTGCGGGCTAGTTCGTCAATTAAAACCAATAGGCGCTCACCATTCTCAATATGTTCTGTTATTTTGTTGAGGTGCGTCATCTCGGCCGCAAATGATGAAAGTCCACTTAGTTGGTCTTGCTCATCGGTTGTGCACAATATTATTCTATCAACAGGAGCAATCTCTGCCGATGAGGCAGGCACATGAAATCCAAATTGCGCCAATGTTTGTGCCAATGCAATACTTTTAAGCAATACTGTTTTCCCCGTCATATTAGCACCCGTAATAAGAGCAGGTTTAGAAGGGATTGTGATGCTCACAGGCTGAAACTTTTTGCCTTGCTTTTGCAAAGAGTAGTCTATTTCAGGATTGAATAGTCCGCTCATTGAGGTCTCTTCCTCAGTCATAGTAGGTTTTGACAGTTGCAACTCTTTTGCAAGGTTTGCTTTTGCAATCAAAAGGTCAAGTGTAGCCATTTCGTTTAGCGCTTTCATTAGCTCTTCGATGTGGGGGTGCAGTTTTTCTGTCAACACTGCACGAACCTTGTCTTCTTCTTCTTTCTCTTTTAGTCGCAATGCGTATATCTCTTCCTCATTCTCGATTGAATGAGGAGTTTTATTTATCTCATTCCTAATTGAAGCAAGAGTAGGAGAGTACTCATTGTAAATATAAAACTGAGGAATCTTTTTTCTTTGTGGGTCAAGAATCTCTATTACGCTTGTAAGGCTGGGAATTGAAATGAAGGGTAGTTTCAACTCTGTCACCTCTTTATCGATGGAATCAGCTAAAATGGCCAAATGCTTTACCTCGAATAGCTCTATGTCGTCAAGCGTCTTGTTGTATCTCAATCGCGAAATAGTGTTGGCTATATCTCGCAGTTCTCCCAACTTCATCTGAGTAAGTGCTACTTTCTGAGAGAAAGTTTCCTCTCTCATTTCATTTATTAGCCACTCTGTTTTTTCAACTTCAAGCGTTATTTCTTCCAACACTTTTAGAAATGGCAAAGCATACAGAATCTTTCTTCCTGCAGAAGAGTGAATGTTAAGAGCGTTTATCACGTACTTAAAACCACTAATGTGTTCTATAGCCTCTTTTATTTTCATTGTTTATATTTTGTCGTTCTTTTGCAATTCCATTACATCATAAACAGGTATGTTTAGTGCCTCTTCCAATGCTTTTTGCAATGTTTTGGTATTTAGCATTAGCCCATTGGGCGCAAGCGGATTGATAGTTACTGCTATTAGTTTATTGTTGAACAGACTCTTCATTGTGTTTCCTCCTTGAAGAAACGAATCGTACGTGAGTTGCGAAGCAAACACCTTAGAGAAGTCGTGAATAATCAACTCCACTGGCTTTTTGTGTGTACGCAGACTATTGATTAGTTTATCGCTCACTGCACCTGCAACATACAATCGTGTGCCAAATTCAAAAATATTCCTTACGCTCTTTTCTATCATAAATACCGATTGGATATCCAAATCGTGTATCTTGTTCTCATTATCTATTGCCCAAATACCACTTTTAAGTTGTTGCAATTGCTCAGACAATGTTGCATCTACCTTTTCCAACTCTATCAGCTCTTTCACATAGCGTGTTTTCCTCACCAGTTGAGGAATGTTTGCCGATAGTGCTGCACCTGTTGCCAATATCATGGCATCTGTTATTGCTGGCGAAGCTAAGCTTAATCTTGAGAGTGCTCCATCAACTATGGTTGTATCAACATTCCACTTCTCTAGGTTTTTAATCAGCCTCTTTACACTTGCTGTGTCTGCAGGACCCGATAGAATAACTTTCCCCTCGCTCAATGCACGTGCAGTTACCAATCTACCCATTGCAGTTCTGCGTTTACTTACATCTAGTATCTCAGATGTGAGCTGTTTTTCAAAGTAATGCTTTTCTGAAGTGACAAATATCACATCCTTCGAAACAATTATTTCAGGCTTTTGCGTATGCGTTACATTGTCGATGCGCTCACCATCCAAACCGATAGAGGTAATTGCAATCTGCTTTTTCGTACTCCTCAGTCGTCTTAAAACATAGTTAAGTGTCTCTGTCTTGCCGGTATTCTTTTCCAAGCCAACAACAGAGACACTTTTGTAAGCAACTACATTTTTTACGAAAGGCATACGCTTTTCACCTTAATGGTGAGGTTCTATTTCTCACCTTACTTATGGTTTCTCTTCTTTCTATTTAAGTTTTCGGGTTCTAACGAAATTCTATCGCCTGCAAGTAAGCCTGCAACTCCCTCTTTTCTCTCTTCTATACAATCATCGCACTGGCAATCGTCTTTATAGTCTGTTGGCTCAGTATATGTACTAGTTACTCCTTCATAGTTGCGAATTACTACTCTGTTAGGCGATTGTGAAATCAAGTAGGTTGGCATCACAGGTATTTTACCACCACCACCAGGTGCATCCACAACAAATGTAGGAACAGCAAAACCTGAAACATGGCCACGTAGGTTTTCAATTATCTCAATACCTTTAGAAACAGGTGTTCTGAAATGACTAATTCCTACTGATTGATCACATATATACATATAATACGGGCGTACCCTTATTTTAACCAAGTCTAAAACAAGTCTCTTCATTATATGGGTGCAGTCGTTAATGCCGCGTAGCAATACCGATTGGTTTCCTAATGGAATACCTGCATTTGCCATTTTAGCACATGCTTCGGCTGCCTCAGGTGTAATTTCATTGGGATGGTTGAAATGCGTATTTAACCAAATTGGGTGATATTTCTTAAGCATGTCTACCAATTGATTAGTAATGCGTTGTGGCATTACTACAGGAGTGCGCGAGCCTATACGTATAATCTCTACGTGAGGTATTTCTCTCAGTTTTTTAATGATATACTCCAATCTTGAATCACTTACAAGTAGTGCATCACCACCCGATAGCAACACGTCTCTAACTTGTGGAGTGCGAGCTATGTAATCTATGCAATCATCAATTTGCTTTGTGCTACTTCCCGAGTCAGTATGACCTGCAAATCTTCGGCGTGTACAGTGTCTGCAGTACATTGAGCACATGTCTGTTATTAAAAAAAGTACTCTGTCAGGATAGCGGTGTGTTAGCCCTGGTACAGGAGAGTCTTCATCTTCGTCTAGAGGGTCGTCAAGGTCAGAAGGACTTTTATATAGTTCTTTCTTACTTGGAACTGCTTGTTGACGAATAGGACAGTTTGGATTGTTGGCCTCTATCAAGCTTAAATAGTAAGGTGTGATAGACATGCGCAATAAGTTAAGAGATTTTCTTATGTTGTCCTCTTCTTCCTCTGTCAGAGCAATGTATTTCTTCAATTGATCAACAGTCTCAATTCTGTTTTTCACCTGCCAATGCCAATCGTTCCATTGCTCATCGGTCGCTTCAGGGAAAAACTCTTTACGTCTATTTTGAATCATCATTTAATATAATATTTAGGTTATGGTGTAGGTTTTTTCTATGCGTATAGTTCGTTAAATAAATCTCTCAGTGCTTTAGACTCTCTTAAAGCTTGTAAGGTTGTTTCGGCGTGACCTTTTGTATATCCATTTCCTATAGTCATTGTTACATCGCTTCCCACACCTTCTGCTCCTAGCGCAGCTTTGGTGAAGCTAGTAGCCATTGAGAAGAAATAAACTATGCCTGTGTTTTTAGTGCATAGTATTGAGGTCATCTCTGTGTCGGGAATGTTCACATTGTTTATGGTAAGGTCGCACATCTCTCCATTTGTCACCTCTTCTATTAGTTCTAACACTGAAACTGGTTGTGTGGCATCAGCTTGGAATAGGTGGTCGCAAAAACCAAGTTTTTTCAATCTGTTGATGTTTTCTTCAGAGTAATCTATCCCAATTACTTTGCCTGTAATTCCTGCTCGCTTTTTGGCTTCGTAGCAGCATAGCATACCCGATTTGCCTCCAGCACCAATAATAAGCACTGTGTCGCCTGGTTTTACCAACCTAGCAGTTTGAGCAGGTGCTCCTGCCACATCCAGTGCCGATAGAACAAGATTCTCGGGCAAGTCTGTAGGGATTTTTGCATAAATTCCGCTTTCAAATAATATGGCTTTGCCATCAATATCCACTTGGTCAATAGCGGGGCGAATATCTTTTATTTTATCAATACGTAAAGGAGTAAGAGACAGTGATACTAATGTAGCAATTTTATCGCCCACCTTTAAGTCAATTTTATCTACCAATGCATCTCCAATTTTTTCTACTGTGCCTAGCAACATTCCGCCTGACCCTGTTACAGGATTGCGGTGTTTGCCTTGTTTCTCTACAATATCCATCATTATTTCAGCAATCTTGGTTTTGTTGCCACCTGCTTGTTCCTCAATTTGGGTAAAGCTTGCCGAGTCGATGTTTAATGTTTGCACATCAATCAGAATTTCATTGTCGTAAATTTCGTCCATATTGTTGTCCAACTTGTTGGCTGGCTGAGGCAACACCCCTTTAGGCGATATTACGCGATGGATGCCGTATTTATTTCCCTTTTTCATTATTTCGTGTTAGTGTTCCTTTGTTGTTGTTGATATTGTTGGTAGAGCAAATTCATGAATTTGCTCTATGTGAATTTGTTCTTCCTGAATTTTCTCTATCATCACAGTTATCTGGGTTTCAGACTCAGAATCTTGCGTGCCTCCGCAGGAGTTGCTATTTCACGACCAAGCTCTTTGGCCAATCGCACCACTTTTTCTACCAATTCACCGTTAGACTTGGCCAATACGCCACGCGACAGGTACACATTGTCTTCAAAACCTACACGCACATGTCCACCATCTATTATGGCTGCTGCTGCAAGCGTCATTTCAAAACGCCCCATACCAGCAACGGTGTATGTCGATCCTTCTGGTATGCTTCCGCGCAGGAAAACAAAGTCTCTAAGTGTTCCACTAATACCACCATTTACTCCCATTACGAAATCGAAATGCATGGGTGATTTTATATGACCTCTTTTGTGAAGACGTAGCGCCATGTCAATCATACTTTTGTCAAACACTTCTAATTCGGGTTTGATGTCTCTTTCAATCATTCTATCGCCGAAATATATAATTGTGTTTTCAGTATTCATAAACACCTCGTCGCCACCAAAATTTAGTGTGCCACAGTCAAGTGTTGCCATTTCGGGGTTCAGCTCTATTGGTTGCAGGCGCTCATCATCAGTCATGCCTACAGCCCCACCGGTTGAGGGTTGTATAATTACATTGGGGCAAGCAGCCTCAATAGCTGTTATTACTTCTTTAAATCTATCTTTATCTTGTGTGGGTGTACCATCGTCGTGACGTACGTGTAGGTGTATAATACTAGCACCCGCATCGTATGCCGATTTTGCTTCTCTCACACACTCTTCTACAGTGTAAGGTACTGCAGGGTTGTGTTCTTTCAATACTTCTGCTCCAGAAATAGCTGCTGTTATAATTAGTTTTTCCATTTTGGTTTGTTTTATCGGTGTTGTAGAGAAAATTCATGAGTTTTCTTTACGTGAATTTTATCTACAAAGAGATTACTCTTGGTTTTTTCTTTGATTTGCCTTTGGTACAACACATGTACCACTTGCTCTGCAAACCACTATTGGCTCTTCTAGCACATCGGCTGCCGATGGTGATATATCGCTTCGTGGGCTAATTATTTTTTTAGCTACAAAAGTCATTTTTCGAGACGAATCACCCACTTTAGTAATAGTTCCAATAGCTTCTATGAAATCGCCTGCAAATACAGGAGCGGTAAATTCAACACTGTCGTAGGCTACAAAAAGTCCTTCGTCGCCATCATTCATAATAAGCAGTTCGGTTGCAACATCGCCAAATAGTCCTAGCAATCTTGCTCCATCTACCAAGTTTCCACCATAATGTGCATCTTGCATGCTCATGCGTAATCTAATCATTGACTCTTTCATATCGTTTTCGTTTTTAATGTAGTAGAGACAATCCATGAATTGCCTCTACGTGAATTGTTCTTTTAAACTATTGTACTATGAAGTCCACAAAAATTGAAGGCGTATGTACCCTCTCAGGTTCTATATCGCCTACTTCTTTCAAAGTGTCAACCTCGGCAATTACCAAGTCTGCGGCTGTAGCCATCAAAGAGTTGAAGTTTTGTGTAGTTCCTAGATAAACTAAGTTCCCTATTTTGTCGCCTATGCTACCTTTTATAAAAGCCACATCAGCACGGAGGGGTTTTTCTAGGATGAACTCTTTTCCATCCACTTCAATCAACTGTTTGCCTTCGGCCACCACTGTGCCAATACCTGTGGGCGAAAGTACGCCACCCAAGCCTGCACCGCCCGCTCTTACACGTTCGGCCAAAGTTCCTTGTGGAGCGAATTCAACTTCTAGTTCGCCTGCGTTCATCTGTTGTTCGGTATGTGGGTTTGTACCAATGTGCGAAACAATCACTTTTTTAATCTGTTTGTTCACAATTAGTTTGCCGCATCCTCTGTCAGGAAAGGCGGTGTCATTTACAATAAGGGTTAAATTTTTAACACCCGATTTCGCTAGTTCATCAACTAGCTTTTCAGGGGTTCCGTTTGCTAAAAAACCACCAATCATGATGGTCATGCCATCTTTTACATTGGCAATTGCGTCTGAAATAGTGCAGAGTTTACTCATAGGTATAGTGTGTATTTAATTTGTTTCTATTGTTAACAACAATAATTTGTTTTGCGCCCATAAAGGTAGTCATTATGTGCCTAATTCCCTCATATTATGCAACCTATTTGGTTGTTAGAGGGGCTTGTTTCAAAACCCTTAATTATCAAATAAACAACAATTAATTGCTTTTATTGACAAATGACAATTGCGACATCGTAAAACAAGGTGCTCTGTACACTTAGAGTCATAAAAAGATGTCATTTATTTTTTGAGGGAAATATAAAATGGAGAGGTGTTTTAACTTATTTTGAAACGGGTTGATGGCATTTCTTTTCTAAAGAAATTTTATTGTGTTTTAATAATATAAATTCTTATGCATGCTTCAATTCAATGGCGGTCGTTTTAATTCAATCTGAGTGCGAGTACAAAGAACTTTACCGCAGGCTTTAATGTTGCAGGAAAAACAGTTTTATATATTCAGGATTAATGATAAGAATGCTCATCAAAGCTTAAATTGCAATATTCTTTATATTCTGCAAATTGATAGATTTTTATACTATATCGGTATCTCCAGGAATAATAACTTTAACTTCTTTTCAACTTCTATTTAAACCTCTTCTCAAACTCTTTCATCAGCTCTTCTCTAAACTTAGGATGCGCAATGTTAATTAGTAGCTGAGCTCTTTCTCTTAACGTGGCGCCTCGTAAGTGAGCAATTCCATATTCTGTAATAATATAATCGACATCGTTGCGCGAAGTTGTAACTGCCGCGCCATGCGACAGAAAGGGAACAATGCGTGACACCTTGCCATCAGCCGCAGTAGAAGCAATGGTAATTATTGATTTCCCTCCTTTTGAGAGGCGTACACCTTGCACATAATCTACCTGGCCACCCGGGCCACTGTATTGGTTTAATCCGATGGATTCAGAATTTACCTGCCCCATTAAGTCAACCTCAATGCATGAGTTAATAGAAACCATGTTATCGTTTTGTCCTATCACATTAGGGTTGTTTACGTAGTCAACAGGGTGTAATTCAAGTATTGGGTTATTGTGAACAAAGTCAAACACCCGCTTGGTGCCCATTATAAAAGTGGCAATAATTTTGTTGGGGTGTAATGTTTTTCTTTTTCCTGTGATTACTCCTTCGTTAACTAAATCTATAATGCCTTCGGTAAACAATTCTGTATGAATGCCCAAGTCTTTTCTGTCTTTCAGCGAAGCAAGCACTGCATTTGGTAGCCCTCCAATACCAAGTTGCAATGTGTCGCCATCATTTATGAGCGTTGCACAATGTTTGGCTATGGCAAACTCAACCTCTGTGGCTACAGGCGTGGGTGTTTCCACCAACGGGTACGAAGTTTCAATGATATGGTCAAGATCGGTAACATGAATAAAGTTGTTGCCCCAAGTGCAAGGTGTTTGGTCATTTATTTCGCCTATGACAATCCTGGCGTTCTCTGCAGCAGGCTTTGTATAGTCGTTCGCCACACCATAAGAGCAGTACCCCTCGTCGTTGGGTGGAGAGAGTTGTACAACAGCTACATCCACTGGATATAAACCTTCACTAAAAAGCAACGGAACCTGGCGCAGATAGCAGGGTATAAATTCAATGAGTCCTTCACGCATACCCCTCAGAGCTGGTCTGCTAATAAAGCTAGTTATGGTTTGGAAATGGCCTTTCATTTCAGCATCTATATGCCATGGAGTACCAGTTATGAGCATGTTATAAATGTGTACATTGGTAAAACGGTCTTTTTGTTCAGCCAATGCTTTGCAAAACACTTGAGGGAAGCCCGCAGCATTTCCATAGACTAGTTTGTAGTTGTCTTTTATTGCATCCACCGCTTCAAGAGGTGTGCAGGTGTGCAGTTTGTAATGATTCTTCCACTCCATAAGATATAGATTTCGATGGTTTGATAAGTTTTAACAATGCAAAAATAGGTAAAATTATCAATGAATCCTATAAGAATAATGTGATAAAACATAATATAGTGTTAGGTAGCAATGTTGTAAGCTCGGAGACTTTTTTGACAAG
>CAZBVD010000022.1:0-16914 GCA_964495235.1 uncultured Dysgonomonadaceae bacterium
AACAAATAGAAATGAAAAAGTTTATTTTAGCAATTTTTGCGGCAACTATGTTTCTCGGAGTGAATGCTCAAAAGCCAGGCTACGATCCTGTGAATGCACCTTATGGACATGGACAAGACAGTGTGAATTGTGTTATGAATTTAAGTCTTATGTCAACTGCTGCTAAGGCAGAGAATTATAAAGATGCAGTGAAAACATGGAGAGCGGTTTATGACAATTGTCCAGCATCAAGTAAGAACATATACATATACGGACCTCGTATTTTTAAAGCCTTATATACACAAGAGACTGATGCAGCTAAGAAGAAAGAGTACCTTGATTTGATAATGGAAATACATGACAAGCGTTTGCAGTATTTCTCTGATGTTGATGCAAAGGGAACAATCTTATGCTACAAAGCTTCTGACTATCAGGAACTATTGGGTGATGACGTTGATTATAGTTTCGTATATAAACTGTTGGGAGAAGCTACTGAAGACATGAAAAGTGAATTGTATCCATCGGGTGCTTTTTATGACTATATTATATCTTCTCTTTTTGTGTTTATGAAAGATAATTCAAAAAAAGATCAGTTTATCAATGATTACTTTCGCACAGTAGAATATATGGAAGAAGCCATAGAAACTGCTAAAACAAAGAATGATACTGATAATGTTAATTATTTATCAGCAGTTAAAGAAAGCATTGAAACTTTATTTGTAAATAGTGGTGCAAGTGATTGCAATACACTTCAAGAATTCTATTCTGCTAAGTTTGCAGAAAACAAACAAAATGAAGAGTTCTTAAACAAAGCAATTGGAGCTTTATCTCAAGTTGGATGTACAGAGTCTGATTTCTATTTTGAACTGTCCGAGAATTTGCACAAATTGAATCCTTCTGCCAATTCAGCGATAGGCTTAGCACATAGAAATCTTCAAAATAAGGATTATGGAGCAGCCATCAAGTATTACGAAGAAGCTGCTGAATTAGAGGAGGATGCTGCAAAAGCCAGTGGATACATGATGACAATGTCACAAATATTGTTCTCTCAAAGACGCTATGCACAAGCAAGACAAGCAGCTTACGATGCATTGAAGTTTAAACCGAACAATGGTGATGCTTATATATTAATTGCACAGATGTATGCTTCAAGTGCTCAAGGTATTTTCTCTGAATCTGAGAAAAGAGGGTTGGTGTTTTCTGCTGCTGTTGATAAATTGACAAAAGCTAAATCTGTAGATCCAAGTGTAACATCTGAAGCTAATAAATTAATTAATCAATACTCAGGTTACTATATGGAGAAGGAAGATGCATTTATGATGGGTCTTAAAGCAGGAGAGCCTGTATTTGTACCTGGATGGATAGGTGAAACAACAACTATTAGAACCAAGTAGTGTCAAGTAATCTTTACAAGAAAAGAATAAATACTACATTACTCTCGTTTTTGAAATAGTCATTAAATAGATATAATAGTTGAAAAACTCAATTATAATGAAATCAAATAGCATAACAATCGGTCTACTAGCCATTGTTATGCTGTTTTTTTATACTGCCTGTGGCAATAAAGAAACAGAAACTATAGATATTAAATTTGATCCAGAGATAACTCCATCTATGACCACAGATAGTGTTACTACATTAATTTCCGATTCTGGAATAACCAGATATAAGTTGGTGGCCGATAATTGGCAGGTTTTTGATAAAGCTGAAGAGCCTTTTTGGTATTTCCCTGAAGGAATATATTTAGAGCGGTTCGACTCTTTGTTTCAAGTTGAAGCAATGATCTTGGCCGATTCTGCTTGGAATTATACTGATAAAAGACTTTGGCGATTGAAAGGCAATGTTGATATCAGAAATATGGAAGGTGAGATGTTTTTGAGCGACGAGCTTTTTTGGGATCAAAAAGAACAAAAAGTTTACTCAGATAAATATATTCAGATAAAACGTGGAGATACAGAACTTAAAGGGTATGGTTTTGAATCGAATCAAGAGATGACAGAATATCGTATCTTTCGCCCTCACGATGGTAAAATACCTTTTAAAGAAGAAGCTGCCTCCATTGAAGAGTCTGAAGCTATAGAGCCCGAATCAATAAGAATAACAGATGAATGATTCCATTGAGATAGTCTTTTGGACGATATCTCTTATATTGTCAGTTTTTTTCTCCGGAATGGAAATAGCTTTTGTTTCTTCCGATAAGCTACGCTATGCGTTAGATAAAAAAAATAAGAACCCAATTGATTATATACAAAAGGTCTTTTTTAGTCACCCGCGTAAATTCTTATCTACACTTACTATTGGCAATCTTCTTGTGCTTATTGCTTTTGTTTATACATCTGTAGCGCTCTCAAAAGACTTCGTTCTTCAGAATATAACATCAAACACCTTACTAGCACTTCTTGTGCAAGTATTGGGCGCTTCTCTTGTTATATTAATTACTGGTGAACTTTTGCCCCGTGCTATATTTAAAAACAACTCCAACTTGTGGGTGAAAATACTATCGCTTCCAGCATTCGTTTTTTATGTGCTACTCTATCCGTCTATTAAGGTTTTCACAGCTATGGGTAGCGCATTGCTGCGTTTGGTAGGCATCAAGTTCAATCCACTTGAAGAAAAAGCTCTTGGGCGAGTAGAACTCGATACTTATGTAAAGCAAGGGATAGATGAAACCCCTACAGAAGGGGGCGTAGACTCTGAGGTGAAGATATTTAGAAATGCACTTGACTTTTCTTCGGTTAAATTACGCGACTGTATGGTGCCTCGCACCGATATTATTGCAATAAGTAAGGATGCTGATATTGAGCTCTTGAAAGAGAAATTTATTGATACAGGCTTTTCAAAAATACTGGTTTATGAAAATGACATTGATAATATAATTGGATATATTCATATATGGGAGATGTTCAGCGATCCATCTGTTTGGATAGATAAAATTGCTTCTATATCTTTTTATCCAGAGAGTATGCTTGCCAAGAATCTTATGAGCGAGTTGCTTCAACAGCACAAAACTATAGCTGTGGTGGTAGACGAGTTTGGAGGAACTTCTGGTATAATTACAACAGAAGACTTAGTAGAGGAAATTTTTGGAGAAATTGAAGACGAATACGATGTAAACACTAATATAGCCAAGAGAATATCCGAGAATGAATATATTTTATCGGGTCGTATGGAAATTGACCAGCTTAATGAGCTTTTTGATTTCAATCTACCTCAACATGACGATTACACAACTATTGCTGGATATATATTGCATCATCTCCAACGCTTTCCCAAAATACACGAAACTATAGATATAGATAATTTCACGTTCAAAATACGTAAGGTAACAGAACGAAAAATTGAGATAATAGAGTTGATTGTAAACCAAAACAATCAAGAATGATAGTTATACCTTAATAATTGAAATCTAATAGATTTGTTTTGTTTTTTTCAATTATCTGCTTAATATTTACTATCTTCGTGCCCTTATTCAAACAACTATATAGTTAAACATATTAATTTAATAAAAGGTAATTGTAAATGGCTACGTTACAGAAAATTAGAAATAGAGCCGGACTCCTCATTGCGGTAATCGGTGTTGCTTTGTTAGCTTTCATTTTAGGAGATTTATTAACTTCGGGTAATACTTTTTTCCGTCAATATCAGGACAAAGCATTTGTAGTTGATGGTTCCATCATTTCTACAGGAGAATACTTTAATAGAGTAACAGAATGGGAAGATTTCCAAAAAATGATTAGCGGAGAATCATCACTTGATGAGAATGCTACTTCTCAAATACGCGATATAGTTTACCAACAAATGGTGAAAGAGCGTCTGTTAGATGTGCAAGCTGCAAAATTAGGACTCTCTGTTTCTAAAGAAGAGCTAAATGATTTAGTGCATGGAGAATCTATTTCTCCTTTGTTACGTCAACTTCCACTGTTTGTTAACCCTGAAACAGGTATGTTTGACAGGAATGCACTCGTTAACTTTATTGCTACAATAAACACCGACGAAAGCACTCTCCCTTCCGAACAGCTTGGAATGGTGAGACAATACAAATCAATTTGGATGTTTATAGAGAATCTAATAAAGTATCAACGCTTAGAAGAGAAGTATGGTGGGCTATTGTCGGCAGCTGTTATGCCAAACGACGTAGAAGCTAAAACTACGTTTGAACAATCGTTACATAATGCAGATATTGTGTATGCAGTGCAAAACTACTTCACTATATCAGATTCTGTAGCTAATGTTACTGATGCAGATATTAAGAAATATTATAATGATTATAAGCATCTGTTTAAAACAGATGTGCCTATGGCAAAAATAACTTACTTCTCTAAGGAAATCGTTCCTAGTGATGAGGATTTTAACGAAGTAGAAGCTCAGACTTCTGAGGTTTACGAAAAACTTCTTACTACAGAAAATGTAGTTTCAGTTATTTCTGATTATTCAGATCGCCCTTATGTAGATGCCTATGTTGCAAGTAACTTATTAACTGGCGACGAACGTACGTTTGTCGAGTCTGCAGAAGTATCTGATGTTCACGGGCCCTTTAGAGATGGCAACTCTTTTAAGCTCTACAAATATATGGGCAAGACAGTTGCTCCTGACTCTGCAAGAATCAGAATGATTGGAATACCTCAGTCTATGGCTAATGACTCACTGGTAACAGCTTTTATAGATAGCTTACACACAGAGATTAAAGGAGGAGCTGATTTTGCTGAGATTGCAAATAATTTAAATCCACAATCAAATGGTGGAGAAATAGGTTGGGTGCGTGAAATAGATTTATTACAAGCTGGTTCTGATGTTGCTCAAAAAGTATTTGCAACTGCTGTAGGTTCAGTAGTTAAATTGAAAATGCCGGGTCAACAAGCATTAATTCTTGTAGAAGAGAAAACAGCACCAGTTACTAAGCATAAACTTGCTGTTGTAAACATGCCAGTTGTTGTGAGTGATAAAACTCAGAATAATATAGACAACGAGTTGAACCAATTTGTATCTGACCCAGAAGTTAAAACAAAGTTTACTGAAAAGGCTCGCGAGTTAGGATACAGTGTTGTGCCTTCTTTATCAGTTTCAGCTACAGATCATATGTTAGGGCAAATTCCAAGTACCCGTCAAGTGCTCAATTGGGCTTTTAATGAAAAAGAGGGCGCTGTTAATAAATTCGATCTTTCAAATAGTAGAGTTATTGCACGCGTAGATAGATTGATTCCAGCAGGAGTAGCTCCTCTGTCTGAAGTTTCAGACTTTATAAAGTCTATGCTTTTAAATGATAAAAAAGCAGAAGTGATAATAGAACAGTTACATTCTAAAAATCTTTCATCAATGAGTGATTACGCAGAAGCAATGGATTCTCAGATAGACTCTGTTAGATTTGTAAGCTTCAACACTGAAAATATATCAGGTTTAGGGAGAGAGCCTATTATTAATGCTTATGCAGCCTACGGGCCTTTAAACACTGTAGTTGGGCCTTTAAAAGGAGATAGAGGTGTGTTTGTAATAAATGTAATTAACCGTCAGAAATCTGATGAAGAGTATATAGCTGAAGATCAAAAACTACAACTTCAATCAAACACAATGTATCGCTTGCAGAACCAAGCTATTGATGTGTTGAAAGAGAAAATGAAAGTTGTTGATAACCGATATAAATTTTACTAACTATATATTGATTATATCAAATAGCTAGCAAGAAAAAGGAGGGTGTCCAAATCATATTGGTCACCCTCTTCTTATATGCAGGCCAATGGTCAATGAGCTCTGTTGAAGTGCTGCAAATCCGCGAGAGTGAACCGCCTTACTTATCCTGTATAATTCACGTTTTTAGGTCCTGCGTAGATGAGAGGCCTCTAACTTCGCCTATATAGGTCACTATTTCAAGGAGTTTGGAACAAACAAGATACGTTAAGATAAAAGCGAACATAGCCCAAAAGTGGGTATTTAGATTAAAGTAAAAACAATTATTATATTATTGATAATAAACTATATAGTGTATACACATTTGAAACGTGATGAATAATGCGGGTTATTACTATTACTACATCAACTAATTATATTGATACGACAATAAAATTGTTCTTTACAAAACATTTTGTAGGCCTACAAATCAATTTTCTAGTCTTGAAGACTCTTTTGTAGGGGTACCAAACAACTTTCCAGTCTAGAAACTTTCGTTGTAGGGATACAAAACAATTTTTTACACTGGAAATTTTTATTGTAGGGATACAAAAGCACAATTGACTCTCGAAAACTATGTCCGAGGGGTACAAAATGTTGGATGTTTCACAAATATAGCTTTGCATCTCGCAACTAATTGAATATTGACAATAATGTGGTGTGAAATGCATCAAATTGGCACACTGCTCCACATTCTGCACAGCAATGTACTCATAGCTTCAATCTTTGAGATATAAAAGTATGGGATATGGCTTGTTGCATAAACATAAGCGCTTGCGAGATAAATGTAGAGCGGCACTGCACAATTTGTTTAATAGCATATATAATATATATGTCTGTTACCTACAATAGAAAAAAAAGCTGCATTTCAATTATTAATAATCGAAATGCAGCTTTAATTTTTTATTATCACTAATGCTTATTTAGCACTTTGCTCATATTTAAGCGTCATAGTTGGTTGTTCTTTCACCGAGTCTGGGCCAAAGTATTGAATTGGACCTGGATAAACGTATGAAGTTTCTCTTGCCCAAGTATCGCGGTTCTTTGCAAACTCTTTAAAAGGAGCTCCTTCTAAATCCACAAGAGCTTTCTGAATAACTGGTTTCATTTCGCCATGTCTGCGCTCCATGTTCAACATCATAGTAATTGGAACACCGCCAGCAACCCATTCGGTGGCTGGTGAGGTTGTGTTTCTTACAGATGCCATATAACCAGTCTTGCCTGCTGCAATGAGCAAAGAGGCTGTATAGCCAAGAGAGTAGCAATAGTTAGCGTCAAAGTTTGATGGTGCTGCGCAACGTCCTTCATAACCAAAGAAATGGCTAATTGTAGAGAAGTTACCGTTGTATTTACCCTCTTTCTTCCACTCTTTAAGTTTCTTAGCAACCATTTCGCTAAGTAGTTTTTCTGTTTCAATCAACGACACTTGAACGTTTCCGTGTGGGTCACGATCGTGTGTTAACTGAAGAGCAACTGATGATGGTAAGCTTTCAAATATTTTTGAGTTTTCCTCAGATAGTTTGTGAATGATATATTCTCTTTTCATTGAACGACGTATAGCGTCAAATTCAATTTGGTTGTGGGCAAGGAAGTCATTCAGCTCTGCAATCAAACCTTTCATTGCAGGAATAAACTCAATTAGTCCTTCAGGAATCAATATAGTTCCATAATCTCTGCCATCTGCAGCACGTGTAGCTACAATTGTTGCAATATCTGTTACAATATCGTCTAAAGATTGCTCTTTAGCTGCTACTTCTTCCGATATAATACAGATGTTAGGTTGTGTTTGTAAAGCGCACTCAAGAGCAATATGCGATGCTGAGCGGCCCATCAGTTTAATGAAGTGCCAATACTTGCGTGCCGAGTTACAGTCGCGTTGAATATTGCCAATAACTTCTGAGTATACTTTACAAGCTGTGTCAAAACCAAATGATGTTTCAATCAAATCATTTTTCAAGTCACCGTCAATTGTTTTTGGGCAACCAATAACTTGTACGCCTGCATCTATCGATTTGTAGTATTCAGCAAGAATACTGGCATTGGTGTTTGAGTCGTCGCCACCAATTATTACAAGGGCCTTTATATCTAATTCTTTAAGTATCTCTAATCCTTTGTCGAAATCCTCTTTATTCTCAAGTTTTGTTCTACCTGAACCGATAATATCAAAACCACCAGTGTTGCGGTATTCATCAATAATATCTGATGTCAGCTCTTTGTACTCATGATTGATTAGTCCTGCTGGGCCTAATATAAAACCATATAATTTGCTATCTTTATTTATACGTTTAATACCATCAAAAATGCCCGCTATCACATTATGTCCTCCTGGCGCTTGACCACCCGAAAGTATAACTCCTACATTAGTAGCAGGGAGTGATTCTGTGCTGTCAGATTCAACAAACTTAATAATAGGTTTGCCGTATGTGTTTGGGAAAAGTTTTTTAATCTCTTCTTCGTCGGCAATTGCAGTTGTTGCTGCTCCCTCTTCTATGGTTACATTATTTTCTAATACAGCTGGTTTTTTTGGAACATAGCTGGCTCTTGCGATTGATAAAGCGCTTTTAATCATATTTCTTTGTTTTTTAATAATATATATGCATAAGTTAGCAAAATGTTTATTTTGGCTTGCAAAAATAACGTTTTAATTTGATATTCGGAACTATTGTCATATCAAAAGATGTTAATGACTGAGTTTTAACTGTTTGCTTAATAGCATCTTCTGTTTTTAATTGATAAGATATACAATAAAAGATACCTGACGATGTTTTGTCAATTTGACGTATTATTTGCATAATAGAGATGTGGTTATTTAACAGACAAATATAAAGTGAGTTTTAGATATTTGCAGTAAACATTCTTGTTATACTTTTGTTTAATTTTTTTATACAAGACAAACATTCAACAAATTTTAAGAATGCGTAGATATATAGGTTTATTTTTTATCATAGCTTTTATATTTCCTGCTATTGCTTATTCGCAAAAAGGGATAATAAAAGGGACAATTACCAATGCCAAAACAAATGAGCCTATTGAGTTTGCTAGCATTCAAATTCAAGGAACTACACAAGGAACTACATCACAAGAGAAAGGAGTATTTGATTTAGGCAATGTAAGGCCTGGTTTTGTTCGTCTTGTTGTAAGTTTCATTGGATTCGAAACTACCGTATCACCCGAGATACAAGTACAGGGAAATCAAACTGCGTTTGTTAATATTTCGTTGCCCGAGTCGTCTGTGCAATTGAAAGAACTGTCGGTTAGTCCCAATTACAATGTGAAGCGCATCGAAAGTCCTATTTCTGTAATATCAATTGGTGTGCAAGAGATTGAGAAAGGTGCGGGTGTCAATCGCGATGTTTCAAAAGTGGTGCAAACACTGCCAGGTGTAGGTGCTACCAACCCCAATCGCAACGATTTAATTGTGCGTGGTGGTGGCCCTTCAGAAAATGTATTTTACCTTGATGGAATAGAGATCCCTATCATCAATCATTTTGCTACGCAAGGCTCTTCGGGTGGGGTAGTAGGCGTTATCAATCCCGACTTTGTGCAAGAAATTAGTTTTTATACCGGTGCATTTCCTGCCAATAGAACCAATGCATTGAGTTCGGTAATGGAGATAAGACAAAAGGATGGTAGCCAAGACAGAATTCACACAAAACTTTCAATTGGAGCATCTGATGCTGCAGTTACAGTTGACGGACCCATTAATGATAAGTCCACTTTTATTGTGTCGGCACGTCAGTCCTATCTTCAACTACTCTTTAAGGTTATAGGGCTGCCTTTTCTGCCCACCTACAATGACTTCCAGGCAAAGTATAAACTCAAGATTGATGATAAGAACGAATTGACCATTATAGGCATTGGAGCTATTGACGATATGGCACTCAACACCGATTTGGAAACAAGCGGAACAGAAACACAAAAGTATCTACTCTCTTATCTTCCTATTTACAAACAGTGGAATTATACAGTGGGAGGGGTTTATAAACATTTTGGAAATAGTTTTATTGATAGTTGGGTGTTGAGCAGGAGTATGCTTCGCAATGAGAATTATAAGTATAGAGACAATGATGAGAGGAATGAAAAAATGTCGAACTACTTGTCTGACGAAGCAGTAAATAAACTGCGCTTCGAGCGAGAGTACCCCTATATGGCAATGAAACTTAAGGTAGGGGCTGGTGTTAATTTTGCAAACTACACCAATAACTCTTTTCGAAATATCTACCGAGAAGGTGAGGTGGTGCCGTTGATTTACAATACCGAACTAAGCCTTTTTGGTTATCAATTATTTGCTCAGCTATCAGACGATTTTATTGATAAGCGATTGAAACTATCGTTGGGTGTGAGCGCAGTCGGAAACAACTTCAATAAAAACATGAAGAATCCTATCAAACAGCTTTCCCCTCGTTTGTCTGCTTCTTATGCTGTTTCTGATAAGTGGGATATCAATGCAAACATTGGTCGCTATGTTTCGCAGCCTGCTTACACTACATTGGGCTTCAAAAACAATGATGGTGAATATGCAAACAGAAACGAACAACTCAAATATATTACTTCCAACCAAGCAATTGCAGGATTTGAGTTCCGTTCAGGTAGTAATATGCGATTGAGTGTAGAGGGGTTCTATAAGCAATATGGCAGTTACCCTTTTTCAATAGAAGATGGCATTAGCATAGCCAGCAAAGGCACAGAGTATGGACAGGTAGGTGACGAGGAAATAACATCAACGGGTAAGGGTAGGGCATACGGTGTCGAGGTATTGTACAAGATAGTGAATTGGAATAACTTGAATCTTACTACTACCTATACTTTCTTTAGGAGCGAGTTTACCAATAAAGATAATGTCTATCGTCCTTCGTCGTGGGACACGCGTCATATGGTAAACCTTATTGGTAGCTACAAACTAAATAATGGTTGGAATGTATCTGCTCGCTGGCGCTTTAGTGGTGGTGCACCTTATACAGATATCGACAGAGAAAAATCATCAATAAGAGAGGCTTGGGATATAACAAATCAATACTATTTAGATTACGATAACTTTAATACGCTTCGTTTATCAAGCAATCATTCGCTTGATTTGCGAGTTGATAAGGAGGTTTATTTCAAAAAGTGGGTTCTTAACTTTTATGCCGATGTGCAGAATGCTTATAATTTCCAGTCGGAGAGTGCGCCTATATATACCAACAAGGATGTGGATGGCAATGTGCTGAAAGACCCAGGAGGAGATCCAACCAAACAGGGGCTACGCATATTAGACAATACTTCGGGAACTATTTTGCCTACTGTTGGGGTAATTGTTAAGTTTTAAAATGATGTGTGCGGGGTGAGCCTGTGAGTATTCTATAGATGTTGTAGAGATGCTGCAAGCAGCGACTTAGTTTATAACAGTTTGCTGCTTACAAAGAGTGTGGTCTGGAATGTGTAATATATTACGAGGTAAGAATAACTATTTTATATAAAGGTTGAAAATAACCAATCGACTCTGCTCAGTGCCAGAATCGATTGGCTGTTAACAAATTGCTCTGTTTATTGTGTAATTATATCGGTGGTGGAACAGCTCCAAACAATCCCGATAAAGAAGGAACAAATTTGGCTGCTTGCCAGCTCGCCATCCCCATCGTCCAAACTAAAGTATCGGGTGTAAGTTGTCCCTGCTTCACCATTTTCTGTAATTGCGATTGTCGGAAGGGCCCTTGTTGCACTCCGCCTATTGCAGTATAATATACCGATTGATGTGGTATTGGTGGAGGTGTTTCTTTTTTTATTTTAATGTCAGATTGTTCAGATGCAGGATGCCCGTTTTGATGGTCAACTATTTCTTGGGCCATTTTTCTTGCTCTTGTTAGGCCCATTTCTCTGTCCATAATATGATTGCTAGGAAGACTGCCAATACCTGTAGGATTACTTGATGCACTTCTAATTGGATCTATAAAAGGGGTTTGGGTATATGTTGTGCTATTCTCTTTAGCATTCTTTTCATTGCGTTTATCAAGTACTTTCATCACATCTTCTGGCAATATTATTTTTTCTACTGAAAACTTCATAAGTTCTAAACCGTAGTCAGAATAGTCGGTTTTTAGCGCGATGGTGAGTTCGCTTGAAAACTCACTAAGGTTTGAGACAAGGTTAGAAATAGTGATTTTTGATGTGGTTAGATAATCTTTGAATTTTGCAGCAACAAAATTGAGTAGCTGTTTTGGCACACTCTCTGTACTGAAGTTCCTGTCGGCTCCTCCTACATTACGGATAAATTTGAGAGGGTTAGGTTTTACTTTAAAACAATATAACCCAGATGCATGCATGCTAATAGATTCAAATTCTGAGTCGTGAATGACAATGGGGTTCTCTGTGTGCCAGTGTATATTCCAAAATTGCTTTGTGTTTACAAAATAGACTTCCGCTTTAAAAGGTCCGTCAAAGTCGTATTTCCACCTTTTAAGGGTGGCAAGAATAGGCATGTTGGCTGTAGTGAGCATATAAGACCCTGGCTGATATACATCTGCAAACTGTTCATCACTAACCAATACAGCTACTTGTGATTTGCCCACTATGAGTTTCGCTCCGTTTTTTATTTCCGTCTTATAGCGTGGAAAGCACCAAATCAATATGTCGGACATGTTATTAGTCCATTCAATTATATCCACATATTCTTTGAATTTTTTATATTTAAACTTACTGAATATACTCATAGTTAGTCATTTTTTTTAGTGGTTGAATAAACATATTGGCTACTACAGTTTTATGAAATGGATTCGTAAACTTATAAGAGTTACACCAAAAGAACCTGCACTATTTGCGCAATATGTAGTGTTTTATCCGCATTAACAATTGATTCAAATAGGACTATTTGTGCATAAAAAGATAGTATCTGTCTTTTAGTCAGCATTATGTGTGTGCAAGTGGTTTAATATGTTTTTACCAGTAACACTTTTTTATTAAAAAAACTTTCACTTTAATTGAAACTCCGTAGGATTTGCTTAAAATGAATATAATGTTTGAATAGTTCAAAAAAAGCGAGAGCCGAAAATATTGAATAATTATTTTGATACTTATTGTTTTGGAGTGCAACAACAGTATTGATCAACCAAAAAAGTAGTCAACGTATATCAGGCATAAACAATCTGCAAATAGTTAACATCTTACAGCTATTTATATATAATTCTTTATTTGTGTTCTTGTTTATTGTCGCATGTTACATGTTTCTTACAGTATACTTAATTTAGATTGGGCATTTTTTGAAATTGAGATGGCGATAGTCCGAATTCTTTCTTAAATGCACGAGAGAAATAGCTAGCATCATAAAACCCACATGCATCTGACACCTCTGCTATAGATATATCGTCGTTCGCGAGCATTTTCTTAGCTTTGTTGAGTTTAAGCTGTAAAACATATGATATGGTAGAGAAACCTGTAATTCCATTAATTTTTCTGCTAAGTTGCGATACGCTCATAGCCATTTTATTGGCTAAAAAAGTTGAATTCAACTCCGGATTATTAAGCTCTGCATAAATTATACTGTTTAGAGTTTGCAAAAACTTCATATTAGCATCGTTGCTCAATTTAGTTTCAGAGCCACTGCGTGTAATGACGCTCATATATTTTTCTTTGAGAAGGCGCCTATTTTCAAAGATGTTTTCAATACGTATAAGCAACTCTTCGTGTTGAAACGGTTTTTGAATATAAGCCTCCACTCCATAACGTAAACCTTTTATACGATCTTCATCGGTTGTTTTTGCAGTAAGCATAATAATGGGGATATGGTCTAAAAGTCTGTTTTGTTTCATTTCGCATACAAACTGATAGCCATCTTTTATAGGCATCATCAAATCTGTAATAATTAAATCAGGGATATGTTTTTCTGCTGCACTCAATCCCTCCTCTCCATTCCATGCTGTAATTACTGCATACCTATCTATCAATAGCGATTTAAGGTATAAAACAATATCACTATTATCTTCTACAATTAAAATAAGCGGTTTTATATTTGAACTTTCACTCTCCAATACTTTTGGTTGTATTCCGTTTTTAATATTTTTATTTAGCTCTTCTGCATGAGTAGCAATTGGTTCTTCATCTTCATTAAAAGTAGAAATATAAGGCATTTTTTTGTTCTTCAATGGTAGGTTGATAGTGAAAACAGTTCCTTTGCCCACTTCACTTTCTACTTCTATTTTACCTCTCATTTTTCCAACCATCATCTGTGTAAAGGCAAGGCCTATTCCTGTCCCAGAAACATTTTTAGCTTGTGGACTTTGATAAAACAAGTCGAATATATGCTCAAGGTCCTTCTGTGATATACCTTCCCCCGTATCAGATATTCTAAAAGTAATGGTGTTGGGTCGATGTCCTTTGGCGATAACAAAATCTATTTTGCCGCCAGGATCAGTATGTTTAATAGCATTTGAAAGCAAATTGGAAGCAATTTTATCTATATAAGATGGAATGAAATCCATCTCTATTGCATCAATATCGCTGTAAAACATTAAGGTTACATCTTTTTTGGCTGCATATAAACTAAAAGTTTCAGCAGTCATCTCTAAGTATGCTATTATATTGCCTCGTTTCCATTGAGGGTCATAGGCTCCCTTTTTAAGCTTTGCAAGATCAAGCAATTGATTCACCAAATTAAGCAAGCTGCTGCTTTGTCTTTCTATAGCTGCCCTAAAAGCTATTTTTTCTTTCTCTGTAATGTTTCTGTTTTCTTGCATTTGACGGTTCAGTCCCTGTATTACAGTGAGAGGAGTGCGAAGTTCGTGGGTAATATTAGTGAAAAAATCAGATCGTGTTGTTTCAAGTTTTTTCAATATTTTATTGCTGCGCGTACGTTGTCGGTATGCGTAGTAGAGCAATGCTAATATAATAAGTGATACTATGGATACTAACCACGACATATATATTATATATTCTCTTTTTTGTTGTTCCATTTTACTTGCTGTTTCCATCTGTTGGAGCTGTGCTGTGGCTTTATTCCGCTCGTGACCCAATCGTATATCCATATGACGGTTAACTTTTCTTATCCCTTGTATGCTATCTTGCATTGCTTTGTGCTGCTTGTAATGATGAAGTGCAAGTTTGTGATTGCCTTGCATTATATCATAGTCGTGTTTCAGCAAATACACTGCAGCAAGATGTTCTGGCGATTCTATTTCTATTGCGGTCTCTTCAGATAATTGCACATAATTGTTGAATTCTGCAATGTTTCCAGTGACTAGATTAATGCGAGCAATGGCAATGCTAGCTTGTAACCAGTGCCATTTATCGGAAATCTGACACATTAGTTCATACGCTTTTCGATACTCTGTTTTTGCTAACTCATATTCTCCTTCTTTCTCATATAGCTCTCCAAGATGTATTAAACAGAGCCCAATACCCATATCTGACTTGGCAATTTTGTTTTGTTCTAGCGATTTATTATAGTAAACGTATGCAGAATCAAATTGCTGGCGTATTTCGAAGATAGCCCCTAGGTTGGCATAGTTAATAGCTTGTCCTATTGGGCTTTCTAGTTCTATCTCGTCTTTTAAAGCTTTGCGAAACTTTTCTTCTGCATCGTTGTAGAAGCCAAGCATTAAACTTATATTTCCAATTCCGTTTAAAGACATTACACGGTTTTTAATGCCGTCAAGTGTATTCAGTTTCGACCAAGCTTCAACATGATGTAGTGCCTGAAAGTGATATTGCGAGGCTTCGCTATGTGCTCCTATGCGTCTGAAGTTTGTGCCAAGATTATTCATTGCTTGCACTATCTCTATGGTATCGTTAAGTTTTATTGCTATATCCAAACCATGATGATGGCTATTGATAGCATCAGAGAAACGGGCATTTTCGCGTTGGCGCACACCAATTACTTTATAGGTAATCATTTCACCTATATTATCTTTTTGTTCTATGAAGTTATCTAAAAGAATTTGAAGAGAATCCGCATTTCTAATTCTCCAAAGAGCTGACGAAAGTTCATTTTTATATTCAGTGTTTTCTTCTGTTTGCTTTTTAGGCGTGGTACACTGGCTAAGCGTAGTAATTAAAACAAATAGAATTGCAAGTTTATTATTAGCCAAGCATACGTTTGTAGTAATCTTACTCATAGTTAAAGCGTGTTGATTTGAAATTTTATATTATCTCTTTTAAAAAAAGCAATTTGCAAAGGCTTGCATGCTCTTGGCCTTTACATTAGTTGCATATTTTATAAGGGTAATTTGGCAACTCTTCATATCCATTTAAATAGATATGCTGAGTTACTGCGCAATAACCACCTTATGATTTTTATTGAGTTTTACTTCATGCTTTTGTAATAATCTAGCAAAGACTATTAATTAGTAGAAAAAGTTAAAATACAAAAGGTGCAAATATATTTGAGCAAACAGAAATAATGAGCATGCTTATTCCTGTTTATGATAATACGATTTTAAGAAATTTCATCATTTAAAAATAAACCTATTGCAATGTAGGTATATTTTTGCAATAAACAATAATTATTCACAAGTTTATTAATGTTTAAGTGTACACTCTAATAGTTTAACTCTGAGTTGATTGGTTTAGGTTGTGATTGAAAATAAGGATTCGGAGTTAAGGGGTAAGTAAGAATGAAGTAAGAATGAAAAGAGAATTAATGTGAACTTAGCTTGTTGAGTGAAGGTTTTAGAGAGGAGTTAAAGTTTAAACTGTATTCTATGTCCTTCGCAGAGCTTTGTAAGCTCTGTATTGAATAACAGTACACTCTATGGAATTGTTTGTGATAGAGAAAGTTACAGGGTTTTGTGATTTGCAATGTAATGATGTGTTTGATAACTATTACAGACATTCTTCGTATCTGTATAGAATGGAAGAGTTTTTCTTCACTAATTGCAATCCAAGAGCAAAAGATATTTGCTGATTATCCTTTACAAAATAGTAAACTTCGCAAATTTCAACAATAATTGTTTCCTTCCTGCAGTTTCAAATTCCACAAATGCACGTCGGTCACTTCCTTGGTTTTCAATCGAAATCACTTCTCCTCTGCCAAATCTTTCGTGCTCTATTATATCGCCCTCTTGCAGTGCTTTAGCTTCTGTCGAGAGTGTTCTATCGCTTGTAGAAGCTTGGCTAACAGGTTTAGTGCCATGTGGACGAACAGGTGCTACAGTTTCTCTTTTTTTAAAAGTAGGATGTGATGGTTGTGTGCGTTGACGCATCGACTCCCAAAATCCTCCAGCCGATTCTTCTCTTTCTCCACTCATGCTACTACCAAATGCAGCAGTTTGAGTTTTCAGGTATTGTGGGTCTATATCATTTATAAAC
>CAZBVD010000023.1:0-1301 GCA_964495235.1 uncultured Dysgonomonadaceae bacterium
GCTGCTTTTTTAGCCTCAGACTCACGTTTCCGTTTTTCAGCTGCTGCGGCCCTCTCTTTAGCTTTCTGAGCTTTATCAGCGGCTGCTTTAGACTTGTCGTTGGCGGCCTTCTTCTTCGCGGCCGCTTCATCCTTAATGGCTTTCTCTCGGTCTTTTTGAGCCTGACCGAGCATTTTTCTAAGCTCGGCAACTTTTTTCAGATCTTCGTTTATACCAGGAAAGAAGGGGTTTTTTTCGAACAAACCTTTAAAGGCCGATTCTGTGGTAATCCCTCCGACGGTATCTCCGAGAGTTGCAACTAACCCCTTAAACTCGCGGAGCTCAGAGTTAAACTCAACATTAACGTCTCTAAGAGGGCCTCCCCTGTCATTAAACCTTATCGAACCCACTCTAGCAATGTCGCCTAGTTCCTGTTCTGCCCTACCTTTCGCCTTATTAGCTTGTTTTACAAAGTTGTTTATTGCCTTAGATTGAGCTTCAAACTGCCCGTTAATATTTAGGAAATACTGTCTCCAGTGAGGGTATATAGAATTAATTACATGAACAACAGCCTTCTCTTTTAAAGCCTCATTCTTTGCAAAGCCTTGTGCCTCGTCATCCCAAAGGGGAGCGAGAACCTTCAACATGTTCCAGTAACTCTCTCCTTTGCCCTGAGTAAACTCAGAGGTTGCTCTCATTTGGTCTATGTAGGCATTAACAGAGGCTTCCGTGGTTTGTGCCAGAGAGCTTCGCATTGCAGCCTCTAAGGCCTGCTTGTCCCCCATCTGTGCAATATATTCCGGAAAGTCGTCCATTATCATTCGATTTGCGTCATACTGAGTGAATGATTCGCTGTTTAAGTCAAAAATAGCTTGAGTTAAAGCCTCTGCCGAACTTTGGGCTGAGGAGTAAGCTGCCGGCGCACCCTCTAACTGAGCTTGAAGAGCCTGCTCTGATTCGAGTAGTTGGTCCACGACTATAATTTGTTCTTTTACGCTGTCGGTTGGGTATTCTACTGTTGCTAGCTCCGCTTTTAATCTTTCGAGCTGAGCTCTATACTCCTCTTGAGTTATCATTCCAGTTTGGAAGGCCAGGTCTAACTCTCCACTCTGCTCAATAAGAGGGTTAAAGACTCCGACTGCCGCACTCTCTACTTGCCCGAAGGCCTCTCTCATGCCTTCGAGCATACTGATAAGCATTAGGAATATAGGTTCAGTTTCCTGTCCCGACTCCATAATCATACCAAGCAGCCTATCTATCTCTTGATTATACTGAATTCCGGAAAGCTGTCCGGCTTCCATCTGAGATCTAATCGAATCCAT
>CAZBVD010000023.1:1401-11580 GCA_964495235.1 uncultured Dysgonomonadaceae bacterium
TGTGAAAACTCAAAGGCCTCTATACTAGCCCTTCTAGCTTCTTCGGCTGCTCTTTTCTGCTCCTGGAAGTGTCCTACAATCTTAGAAGTCACAAAGGCTATCCCCGCAACTGCGAGGCCGATACCTATGCCCGCCATAGCTGTTTTAAGAGCTGTTCCCATTAGGGTAGCCTTTGCCGCAACCAAGTCGGCTGTTGTTCCCACTCCCATTAGTCCGCCAACGACGTCAATTGCCGCATCAGCTATAGGCTTGAAGAAGGCGGTTTGGAATGTCTTTGAGTTCAGTAGCAATCCTGTCGTAATGGCAGCCAAGACTACCTCAACAGATCCGAGTGAATCTATTACATTCAAGATGCCCGTAGCGATGTCTTTTAAGAAGATTAAAACATCCGAGTCAAGAAGATTTATCCACATTCTTTCCATCGAAGCTTTCAGTCTTTTTGTCGCGGCCTCACTGCTGTCTGTATATGTTGAGTAGGCTTTTTGCAAAGACCCACCAGCATTTAAGAGGTCGTTCTGAACGCCTTGAACTTTATTGAAGTTGTTCATAACAGCATAGAATCTATTCTGCTGTCTCGTTCCAGCTGCTTGAGTGGCTACATAGGCTTGAGTATTTCTGTCAAGGTCGTCCCAAATCAGGGCTAGGTCAGCCAGAATGTCGTAGGTATTCCGCATTTGTCCGTCAGTTTCCGTAAACTGAATTCCAACATACTCTATAGCTTTTTGAGTATCATTGAAAGTCTGATTTACTTCTCCAGTCATCTCGTTAACTCTACTGAATCTAGCTAAAATACTCTTTAGGGATGTACCTAATTGTGCGTCACCCTCTTGAGTAACGTCTTTCATAGTAGAGATAAGGGCGGTAGTCTGCTCAATTGTTAACCCAGCAGCTTCTGCTCCAGAGGCTGTTTTAGTAAAAGCCTCTCCAAGTCCTTCTACACTAGATGCCGTAATATTAGAAGCCTTTAGGATAACGTCCGCTATTTTTTCGTGTTCCTCTTTAAGAGCATTAGTACCACTCGTAATAACCTGCAAAGACTGTTCTAGAGAGATTGCTCCAGCCGCACTTAACTTCATAATAGTGTCAGCTCTTGCGGCAGACTCCTCAATAGACAAACCTTGCCTAACAAGCTCTGTATTTAGTTTAGCTACATCTGTAACAAGTTGACTCATTTCAACTGCAGTGTCTGCATAGGCGGCGCCTAGGTGTTTAACCGCGTCTCTGTTCTTTCCTTGTACAACTGCGATTTGCGTCAGCTGGGTGTCTAAGTCTTCGATGGTCTTTACGCCATCTTTAAAAGCATTCCAGACGCCATAAACAATTTTAGTAGAAATTCCCCATAGAGAGATTTTCTTGGTAGCGTCTACGAGCTTTTCAGAGAAAGTCTGAACGTTAGCCTGGGCTTTTCCTGCCCCATCGCCCGTAACTCTATAAGCTTGCTCTAATTCATCCCAAGAAAGCTTAACTTTTCTAACCTTACCTTCCTGATCTACAATTGTGCCTGTAAGAGTTTCTTGAATTTGAGTAAAGTTGCTTGCATCATGAGAGACGTCTACACTAATTGTTTTAAGACCAGTCATCTCTGCAACAAGTTGCTCTGCTGATATCGCTCCCTCTTGGAAGGCTTCTCTAAGTTTAACTATATCTGCTGAAGATTGGGCAACTTCCCCAAATCTTCCCTTCATAGTTTCTGCGTTAGTCTCAGCTATCTTTACTTTATCGCCAAGAATCTCTACTTCTTTACTGAGCCCTTCCATCTTAGTAAGCTCAGTATCGCCAATAAGTCCAATCTTAGAAGCTTCTTCCTTCTTGTCTTTTAGTCTCTCAAAGTCTTTAACTAACCTATCAAGGGCCAGCTCAGCGGCCTCAGCGCCAACAAGGTCCCCTTTTAAAGAAGCCTCCTTGTAAGCCTTAGCTATCTGTTGGATTTGGTTTCTTGTAGCAACCATATCCTTTTCAAGTGCTGCTGAAAAAGCCTCGCTTCCTTTACGAGCCGCCTCTTGCCTAGAAGTCTCTAGTTCTCGGACAAGGTCTTTTTCTTTTGAGTATCTTTGTTGGATAGCTCCCATCTGAGTTTGAATAGAGGCAGCTTCATCGAATCTTCCTTGTTTGATTGCCTCTTGAAGAGACTTCTCTAGCCCTTCATACTCTTTCAGAGATTGAACCCTAGCCTGGTTGGCGGCTCGCTCGGCAGCGTGAGCCCTCTCTATCTCGATTGTCTTCTGAGCAACCTTCTCAGCTTCTTCGACAGCTAGGTTTCTCCTCTCTCTGGCGCTCTCGTTATCGAACTGATTGGACTCAGCCATCGTTCGCATATTTTGGAGAAGTGTGTCGTGAGCTTCATTGATTTCCTTAAGCTGTTGTTTGTAAACCTCGTTGCCGGGGTTCTTTTCGACAAGCTTCATAGCCTTAACTATCTCTTGTCCGCTTTTCTCCAGAGCCTTCTTTTGAGAGTTAAAGATAGCCTCAAACTGGTTTTTAACCGTGGTAGTAAGAGCTTTATATTCTCCATCTACCTTTGATAGGGCGAAAGTAGTCTTATTGCCAATCTCATCTATCCCTGTTACCATTACAGAGACCTGGTCCTCAGCGTTTTTAGTTATTGACTGAATAGTTAGCTTGTGGGTTTCCCCTAGGCTAGCAAGCTTATCCTTTAAAAGGTCTAAGTCATTTCCACCAAAAAAGTCTTTGGGTATCAGGTTCTCTGACATAACATCAACGCCTAAAAGCCTCTTAAGGTCGTGGTTCTGAAAACTCCTCTCGACAACTTTTCTAAGCTCTTCTCCCAGTTTACCTATAGACTGGTCTGAGACAGATCCTACTCCGTTCTCAAGGGCCTCTCTCATGTCCGCTGTCAGCTTTAAAAGATTCTTAGAGCCAATCCTCGCAGGAATGTCTTCTATCCCAAGCTCTTGAGCGATTTCTTTTAACGCTTTATTCATTTCGGCTGACGAGCCGTGCTTGTCTACGCCAATGAGTACATCATATAAAGAATGTTGCGATTCCATTCTGCCACCTCCTTAATAGTTTATATCTTCGTATACGTTGTTGTAATAGGCATTGGGAAGTTTGTTAGCTAATGTGTCTGTATCTCTAAGATAACTCAACCTAGCTTCTTTTATATCAGTAGTTTTATATAGCTTTTTAATCAGCCTATAAAAAGGTTCGTGATTATCGTATCTAGATATTCCAGTCTGGATAAGAGGGTTTACAAAGTCTAAGAAAGGCTTCACATTCTTATACCTATAACGAATTTTTCCCTTCTTATACCAAGTATGCTCCCTTGCAGCTTGAAGAATTTGCCCTAAAGCCACATCAAAATACTCCTCTGAGCGATCGAAGTCAATTCTAAGCATATCTTCTAAAACATCTCTGGCTGCCCGCTCTTTTGCACCATTTGCGCCAGACTTCGCTGAAATTCCCTCGGTTACGTATTTTTTCCATCGGGATACATCTTGAAAAACATAGTCAGACTTGGCTGAGGTCGGTAACTCAAGAGCGAAGAGCTGGGGTTTGTTCTTCATCAAAACCCTAAAACTACCTAACCCCATATCAAAAGATCCCTGGAGAGGGTCATCAGAATATATGGGGTTTACAATACGAGATCGAGGGGGTAAGATTTCGGTTAGGTGGTCTGCCGCATCTTTTATCATAACATTTTTATAATACTCTTTTACAGTATTTCCCGCTCCGTCCGCTACCTCAACCCGGCCTGTAAGAGTCTTTCCGGTTTTGTAACTCAGAAGGAGTCTTGTGCTGGGAGGGATATGAAACTCGGAGCTTGTCCCTTTGACCTGGGCGTCCATAGTTGCCATTTCTAAACTGCCATCCGCAGCTCTTATTCTACCTCGGAAATGTAGGTCTCCGATATCTCGGCCTGGAATATTATCCGCTGCGTCAAATAGCAAAACGTCCCATTTATTATTATAAACACCTAATTGAATACCTGCTATAATTTCATTGAAGTGCCCAAAGTTCGTTATCCTTGCGAATTGGTCACCCTCTGCCTCGAATCTTTTTATAAGATATTCAAGAACCTCTTTTCTGCTATTGGGAGCATTTTGAATGTATTTTTTAAGAGCGTCGTAAGAGATCGTAGCTTTTTTACTAAAACGCTGGTTCTTTGAACCAAACTCGACTGATTTTAAGATATCTTCCGTAATCTTTCGTCCAACGCTCAAATTAAACCTGTTCTGCTTCCCCATTTATATCACTCTCCTATTTTTACTAAACCTCAGGAGAGTTTTCTTGAATCTCCTTTTTTGAACCTTCTTTAACCTGCTCTGATGCAACCTCGATAGCCTCTTTTAGGAACAGGGCTGTGTTTTCTACCAATCCTTCTCTAAAGGCTGCAAAAATATCGTCTGCTATTCCCACTTCAAGTAAAGCTGTAAACTGCTCAATCTGCGCTGTAGGTTCCTCGGGGAATTCAATGTCAGTTAAAGCTTTAAAGATAACCATAATAACGACCATAGATTTTAACTCTTCAGATTCCTCTTTCAACCCCTGTGTTCCTAGGACCTTAAGAGTATCTTGGAAGAGTTCTACTTTTTGTTCTTTGGTCAAGAACTCCTTAATTTTAACTTGGAAATCTTCTCCTCCAAGAGAGAAGTCAAGGGTCCGTTCCTGCGCCGCAAAGTCGGCTACGTTCTTATAAAAATTCGATGGAATTTTTTTCATGTTTAGTTTCTCCTTTTTTCGTGTTTTGGTAGTGGTAAAATAAAGATAAAAAAAATGGGGAAAGCGTAAGCACGCAATCCCCATAAAGGTTTGTTTTATTCGTTATCGTAAAGAACTAACTCATACATTAAGCTTGAGTTGGTATCTTTCAGAATCTCAATTGGGATATCCATTACGGATGGATCTCCATCTGGAGAGAAACTGAAGGTGAACTCATTTTCAACCTGAACTTTAGGTGCGATAAACTGACCATAGAAGTCCTTACCTGTTTCCAGGTCTCTAACAACAACATCTAGAACTAGCTTATATGTTCCTGCAAAGTCCTTAGCTGTAACTGTGATAGCCTGAGAGTCAACTTGCTTAGTCCAAGAAGCTATTACTCTTGATCCAGCAGGTAGGTCCTCAACTGTAACCACTCCGCTTGTAGCTGCGCCCGTAGCCTCTTCGCCATCGACACTATAAGTTACTGAACCAGTAAAAGCTAGATCGCTTAGGGTGAATTGCCCTTCTGCGGCAACGATCTCTTCGCTAAACACTCGGTCCCTTTTCTGTGCTGGCTTAATCTCATTTCCTGTCAACATAGCTAATGCTTTATTATCGAAGATAGCGTCTTGTATTGTTACTCTAGCCTCACGGTTTCCTGAGAACCCTACAAGCTTAGCATTTCCTCGCCCACCCATAGCGTAAGTAGTCTCTCCTGTAGTAGTAACCTCAGTCATTTTTAATGTCTTTAGGGTTACATGTGGTGTGTTGCTCCCCACAGGGTAAAAAGTGGCCTCTGCCGCTTCACGGACAGCCCATCTGTTTGGTATTGCCATAATAATATTCCTCCTTTAATTTTGAGTTTGTATTGAAGAGCTCCAATGTCGGATATCAAGTTTCTTTGGGTCGACTCCTGCCAGAATTTGCTCCAAGGAGTATTGATACTCTTCTTTTAGTTGTATTCTTTTAAAATGGTCAAAGAATTGGTAATAGTTTAAGTCCCAAATATTGAACAAATTATATGAAGGAGAGTTCGCCGCCACACTAGCAACTAATTCATAAACCTCAGTGGAAGCTTCGGTTTTTTGACTTTTTGCTTTTATTCGAGCTACCTCTTCCTTATTTCTCCTTAGTTTTTCAGCGATCTCCGCGGCCTTGCCTGTCAACTTCCCCTTGTCTTGTGGAACTGGGACCCAGTGTCCTACACAAAAAGCTTTTCTAAGTGTAGTCCAAAAGACCTCTGTTAACAAGTCATGGAGAAAAAGTTCTCCGTCTTCCTCTCTATCCACTGAAACTTCAGTCCCGTCTGGGAGCCTCTTTTTTATACTAGCTATCCCATTTTCAGTTAATACAAAGCGATCTCCAGAAAAGAATTCTATACTCTCAAAGAAGATTTCTTTATACCCATTGTCCGCGAAAAGGAGGTATATGAACAGGTCAAAATCGCTCATTTCGCCAGCTGCTTGAATTTCCTCATTGCTTCTAAAAGCGTCAAAATCCATGATGATAGCATAAAGATATTCGAGATATTTGTCTATTCCTAGGTCAAAAACCTTCTCTAAAGGAGGGAGGGTAAAAGCCGTTCTGCTAATAATTAGAGGCTTGGCTCTAATAAAGCTTTCACTAGCTATTTTCATTACTTCTGCCTACTTTGATCCACTGTTCTAAAGCTTAAATAGGTCCCTGGAAACTCTTTACTAACAAAGATTTCACCAGTATCAAAAAGCTCTAGTTTCCCCAGTCCAAAGTCGGGAGACTTATGGAAGAGTCCTTCTATCTCTTCTGCGATAAAGTCAGTCCTGACCTTATAGGAGTCTTTATGAAAAATTCTCATGATATCTTTATGGACGATTACGTAAATTGTAAAAAATACGCTGTTAAAATAACCCCCATCAAGTCTATCAACTCCGAAGGTCATAGTGATGTATGCTTGCTTCTTTTCAAGGATATCCATTCCCGCCCATTTAAAGGGGAATATTTGGGTGTGGAGAAGCTCTGCTGGGTTTTCCACAGGAGTGTCCATAAACTCTTCACTGCTGTTAGCGATAGCCCGCACTAGCGGAGTGTCTCCTTCTACGAGCGATTCAAAAATTTTATTCTTATAGTCATGAAAGACCTGTAGGCCTGTCCTTACTTTTGGTTCAACCATCCTTTTCCTCCTACATTAACGAGATAATCCTAATTTTCTTGGGTTCTGCCTTTTTACTAGCGTCGTTATAGATAGCTTTTAAGGTAAACTCGACCAGAACGGTTCTTTCTGCTCTTATCGTGATAGAATCGCCGCTTTTCTCAATGATCGAGATAAGACCTTTTTCTGCGTCTATGTCCCAAGAATCCGGAGCTCCAAAGGGCGCCGTATATGTATAGTTTCTAGCTCTCGTTATTCTATTTGAGCCTACAATTTCTCCCTCTTGAGGAGTTGGTGTAGGTGGGTCAATTAAATCTTTATCCCCTGGCTCGGCTAAATCCTCTCTTGCGATTATGTTTATAACATCTACGTCAGTGAATCTATCTGTCTTAGTTATCGTATACATGCTGTTCCCTATCATTACTCTAGCATTTCTTTTCAATCCTAGAGTTAAAGGTGTTGACTGCACTCTTATCTTTACTAAGTCATCTGGTATAACAAGCATGTTCATAGCCTCAATACCGTCTGAAACTCTCGATACTCCATTGACTACTGCAGGAATCATTTGAGTAGAACCATCGGAAGCCTTAAAGATTAATACCTCATTTAGCTTTTGAAGCACAATCTGCTGATGTATTTCTCCTAGCGAAGTTGTTGCTCCGACTAGCCACTCTAATTGATAGAGGTTAGAAATAATACTTCCTGATGGGATATGGTCGTCTGGGTGAGGGACTGCATATTTACTATATACCCTTTCTGGGTTGAGTTGCTTTAACACAGACTCGTTTATTACACGAATTCTTTTAGAGGACTGCGTTTGATCTGGCTCTAAAACTCCTACAGTAAAAGCAGATGGATCTTCCATAAAATGCTTTCTGATAGAAGATCTTGCCTCAGCAACACTCCTCTCTCTTAGGTTATCCTGGTTCTGACCCATTCTTCTGCTGTATTGCGTTAAAAAGTCCATTTCTCACCTACCCGACTTGTATTTTTTTTATTAGGTCTATCGAGTCGAAGATAATCTTTCTAAAAAGACTATGGTCTTCAACGGTTCTAAGACCCTCTAATTTGGCAAGTAAAACTATTAAATTGATTTCTTCAAGTAAAAGTTCTGACATTCCGCTGACTTCTACCATTAAACCATCTAAATATTTTTCCCAATCTTTATCCTCTTCTTTTAAAGGAAGGAGTTTAAAGATACTTTTAACCAAATATTCTGAATATATATCGAAGTTAATCTCACTTTCAAATTTTGTCATTATTTTTCTCATATTATCACTGCCCAAGCCTATCAAGTCGACTAGTAGAATCATTATTTCTAATAGAATACTTGATTAACATACGCTTAAACCTCTTCTCCGCTTGCTGTCCGACTCTAACAAGAGCGTTCAGATGTGGAGCTTTAGAGTAGGCATTAAAATCCTTCGTCGTCATAGTTTGTCTAACAACATCTATGTTATAAACTTCACGATTTGCCCAAGCGACAACCATTCCAGTAGCCAAGATTTCGATTTCTTCCAAAGTTAGTTCTTCTTCAAACTCTTGGAGTTCATCATCTTTCTTTCTCAGGTCTACTCTAGGGTAAGAAAATCTAACAACAGCTTTATTTAACAGAGCCGTTAAGTCTGCGAGAATCGTCTCCTCTCTTTCTGGGGAGCCGTCGCTGACATAAAGGTCATCTTGTACCTCTGCTAAGAAAGCTTTGTAAATTTCACCATATGGTGTCATTGCAGCCTCCTTACTCCTGTGGAGTAATCTTTTTTCTTCTTGCAGGGGTAGCTGGATCATCTGGAGCAGTGGCCCCAACTTTCTGACGAACGCCAGTAGCAGCTGCCTTTTGCTCTTTTTTCTCACTGATAAGCGAAATTATGTTGTAACCGCTGTATGAAGCAATCAGGTTAGCTTTGTTCAAGTCTTCTACAGGTAAGTCTACCGCGACTCGAACTATCTTTTCCAAGTTTTCGTCTGAGGTATATTGTAAAAAATCTTCCAAGGCGTCCATGTCCTTCTTTTCAAGTAGTTCAATCATTTCTTTCTGGCCAATATTATAGTTTGACAGAGGTTCTAAAGCGAATAGTTCTCGAACTCTTTCATCTCGAATAATCAAATATCCTCTATCGAAAGCTCCTCTATGGCCCTTTGTTAAGATCAAATCTTTAAGCTCTTTTAGTGGAACTTCTCTTGACCCGCCCTCTGGAAAATTTCTTTTAACGTGTTCTGTAACATAATAAAATGGTCCACCAGACTCGTTATATAACTTTACCATTGTATCGTCGGTTAACTCTGGTCTCTTACTTACTCTTTCCATCCTTTTCCTCCTGTTAATAAAGAAATAGGGCGGATTCCCGCCCCATGTAATTAGGCTGTAACTTCGAAATATCCTAGGTAATTTGTGTTAAGAACAGCAATACCTGCTTTTCTGTAGATCTGCATCTCTTTAGACCAGTCTTCTCTGTCTACCTCTCTGATATAAACGTCACCCTCTAAGGAAACCTTAATTGGTTTTTCGTTTGAACCAGCTGGCATGATGAAAGCAAAGTTTTCATCCAATACTTTCTTGCTATTTGAAGGGTCTGTGTAAGACTGCTCTAGAACGACAACGTCTGCCCCATAATATCTTCCAAGGTAGCCTTGATTTCTCATTTCTTCTCTAGCCACGTCTGAAATCCAACCGTCACCTGGAACTAGGTTTTTCTGAGCAAAGGCTCTAGTGGTGAAAATAACTGGCGTGCCATAAGCAGAAACCGTATTCATTACCTTTTGGAACTCGTCTTCCTCGAAAGTAGACCCACTTGCTTTGTTGGCGGTAGGGAGACCTTCTTTTAAAGATGTGATAGCTGTTAAGATATCATCATATAAAATATTCTCTAGCTCTTCCATAAAGATATCGAGCAACTCGGACAAACTCTCTCTTCCAGATAGGAAACCTTCCATAGTCTGGTAGATAGCTCCACCGTGTGCGTATGTATCTACATCGAAGAATTCTCTGTCAAGTCTAACTCTTTCATATACACCAGCAAGAGCAACTCTGGTAACGAAACGCTTAACGTTACGAACACCTTTCTTAACTCTAAATCTAGCTTTCTGATTGTTAGGAACTCTCTTGATTTCTGCGAATCTTTCAAAGATTGTCATTACTTTCTTAGGCTCAACTTCTGTTAAGATTTCAGACATAATTTCAAAAATCTCGATTTTATGTTGTCCCCATTTGTAGTAATCAATGTTTCCATCCTGTCCGATAACTTTTTCGGCAACCGCATTTCTAAAAGTTGCTTCCATATCGGAGGTGCTGAATTTTTCATTCGGTCTGTTTAGGGCGATATTAACGCCTAAATCTACTAATTCTTTTTTCATATTTTAATCCTCCTCTATGCTGACGCTACTTTTGT